>NZ_QQWV01000004.1:0-150248 GCF_003951715.1 Sphingomonas sp. ABOLH
CGGTCTGATCCGTCCAGACCCAGCAGTCTGCGCGACCGCAGGTGCCGCTTGCGGCAGAAAATCCTTGTCTAGCGCTCGGATACAGGCGATCTTCACCTCAAACGACACGCCACTTGGGGAATGCAGGATTAAACGTGCTGGCCGATCCAGCGGCGGAACAGGTCGGTCCAGACGCGTTGCGGGCTGTCGACCGGCGCATGCAGCGCCCCCCAGCCATGGCCGCCCCGTTCGAACAAATGCGCCTCGACCGGGACCTTGGCCCGGCGGCAGGCGGCGAGCATTTCGAGCGACTGGTCGAGCGGGACGACGGGGTCGTCGACCGAATGGGCGAGGAAGACCGGCGGGGTCTGTGCGGTGACCCGTGCCGGGATGTTGTAATGGCGATAGACCGCCATCGGGCCTTCGGGTCGACCGGAGCCGCGACGGTCCATCGCCGCGATATTGGTGACCGGATAGACGAGGCCGCTGAACGCCGGGCGCGCCGACTGCCGGTCGGCGGCGTCGATGGGGGGATAGACCACGTCGTCATGGGCGATGGTGAGCGATCCGGCGAGATGCCCGCCCGCCGAAAAGCCGCAGATGCCGAGCTTCGCCGGATCGATGCCGTAGCGCGCGGCATTCGCGCGGATCAGGCGCATGGCCCGCTGCGCATCCTGCAGCGGCACGTCCTGCGCATCATCCCAGCCTTCGCCCGGCAGGCGATAGGCGAGCGCGAAGACGGTAATGCCGGCGGGGTTCAGTGCCTTGGCGACGTCGATCCCTTCATTCTCGATCGAGACGAAGCCATAGCCGCCGCCGGGGATGGAGAGGACGGCGGTGCCGTTGGGGCGGGCCGGGCGGAACACGCCGACAACCGGATCGGCCACGCCGCGCAGCCATAGCTCGCGCATCTCGGGCCGTCCGTTCATCGACGGGGCATAGGTCGGCAGGGTCGTGCGGGCACCGGGCGCGCGGGCGGGCCACAGGCGGAAATGTTCGCGTGGGGGCCAGGGGGTGAGGCGTTCACCGCCCGGCGTGAGACGTGCGGCGGGCTGGGCCGCTGCCTTTGCCGCCACCGGTAGTGCGATGGTTGCACCCAAGATGGTCCGCCGGTCGATCATCCGCTCCACTCCCTGTTCGTTGCCGTCAGCCTAACCGCACCATCGACACAGGAAAAGCCGCGCGCCCGCCAAAGCGCTCGACAATCGGCGGCGGGGCGATAGACCTTGGGTGGTCGGCGGGGGCCGGCATGAACAGGGGGAAGTTGCGTGACGCGTTTCGTGGTGGTGAAGGCGGTCGCTCTGGCGGCGGCGGGGTTGCCGGCGCTTGCCTGGGCCAGTGAAACGCCGCTGTATCAATCGGCACCCGCCTGGGTCAGCGCGGCGCCGGCCTTGCCCGCGGGGCCGGTGGATGAACTGCCGCCGCTGGTGCTGCTCGATTTCCAGAAGCGGATCGAGGGCGACAAGCTGACCTCCTATGTCCATCAGCGCACCCGGATCGCGAGTGCCGAGATGCTGTCGCAGGCGGCGACGCTGACGCTGCCCTGGGCGCCGGACAAGGGCGACCTGATCGTTCATGGGCTGACGATCCTGCGTGACGGCCAGACGATCGACCTGCTGGCGAAGGGGCAGAGATTCACCGTGTTGCGGCGCGAACAGGCGCTCGAGCAGCGCGAGCTGACCGGCATCCTGACTGCGACGCTGGCGGTCGAGGGGCTGGAGGTCGGCGATCTGCTCGACCTGCGCTTCTCGGTCACCGGTCGCGATCCGGCGCTGGGGGGCCGGGTACAGGACGTCGTGCCGCTGCCCGCGCTGCCGCTGCGCATCGGGGCCGGGCGGGTGCGCTATCTGTGGTCGAACGACAGCGCGCCGAAATACAAGCTGCTGGCCGATGGCGTGACGGCGACGCCGGTGCGCAAGGGCGACACGACCGAACTGAGCTTCGCGCTGCCGCTCGCCAAGCCCAAGGACATGCCGGAGGACGCGCCGGCGCGCTATCGCCATCCGCCGCTGATCGAGGTGGCGAGCTTTGCCGACTGGACCGATGTGTCGCGGACGTTCGCCCCGCTGTACAAGACCGACGGCCTGATCGCGCCGGGTAGCGCGCTGGCGAACGAGGTCGCGGCGATCGAGAAGGCGGAGGCGACGCCGCTCGGCCGGGCGCAGCGCGCGCTGGAGCTGGTGCAGGGCAAGATCCGCTATCTCGCGGTCGGGATGGATGGTGGCAACTATCTGCCCCAAGCCCCTGCAAAGACGTGGGAAGTCCGCTACGGCGATTGCAAGGCCAAGACGCTGATGCTGCTGGCGATGCTGCACGCGATGGGGATCGAGGCGGAGCCGGTCGTCGCCAATGTCGGGCTGGGCGATGCGGTGCCCGAGCGGTTGCCCAGCGCCGCGGCGTTCAACCACGTGTTCGTCCGGGCAACGATCGGTGGCGAGGTGCTGTGGCTCGACGGGACCGGCAGCAATGCGCGGCTGCCGGACATTCGCGATACGCCCGGCGTCGGTTATGTCCTGCCGATCCGCGCCGCAGGTGCCACGCCGATGCGGATCGAGACGCATCCCAATGCCCGCCCGATCGCCAGCGTGACGATCGACGCCGACGAAAGCGGCGCGGTCGACCTGCCCAGCCCGGTCGAGGTGACGATGGTGACGCATGGCCAGATGGCGGCCCAGCTGCGGGCGGCCAAGAGTCAGGTCGGGCCGAAGGAACAGCATGAGCTGATCTCGACCATCCTGCAACAGGCGGTCGGAGAGGGGCAGTTTGCCGAGGGTACGATCACCCCCGATTCGGCGAGTGGCGATGTCGTGGTTCGGGCGAAGGGGGTGGTCAACACCAGCTGGAGCGTCGAGGACCGGCGGCGCAAGCGGTCGCTCGGCGGTGCGCTGGGCGAGCTCAACTTTACGCCCGACCGTAGCCGCCCCGACTGGAGCAGCATCCCGGTCGCCGCACCGCCGCCTTTCGGCGTGGAACGGCATGTGAAGGTGAAGCTGCCCGATGGCGGGCGCGGCTTCACGCTGGAAGGGGCGCCCGATGCCGATCAGCGGCTCGCAGGCTATGTGGTGAAGCGGACCACGCGCCTGTCGGGCGGGACGATGACCATGGACGAGCGCTTCGATGCGGCGGGCACCGAAGTCCCGGCGGCGCGGATCGCCGTCGAGCGCGATGCGGTGGCGACGGCGAAGGCCAATATCCCGCGCGTCGTCGCGCCGGTCGATACGCCGCGGCGCTGGACGCTGGACGACGCGACGCTGGCGAAGTCGAGCCAGGTGCAGGCGATCCGCGCAATCTTCGGCAAGGCGATCGCCGCTGATCCCGAGGAAATGAGCGGCTATCAGAGTCGGGCGGCGTTCGAGTCCGGCATCGGTAACTACCGGGCCGCGCTGGCCGATCTGGACAAGGTGATCGCCAAGGAGCCATCAGTCGACCTGTATCTCCAGCGGTCTTATGCCCAGTTCAACCTGGGCGATCCGACCAAGGCGCTGGCCGATGCCGAACGGGCGCGCGCGCTGGATCCCGCGGCGAATGGCGCGATCGCGCAGGTGGCGCAGACCCGTGCTGAAACCGGGGATTTGAGGGGTGCCGTCGCGCTGCTCGACGAACGCATAGCGCTGGGTGGTGAGTCGCGGCCGTTTCTCCGGCAGATGAAGGCGAGCGTGTTGGGTGAGTTCGGTAATCCCCAGGAGGCGGTTGCCTTTTACGATACGCTGATCGCCGAGAAGCCGGGGTCGCCGACGCTGCTGAACGGGCGCTGCTGGACCAAGGGCACGCGCAACATCATGCTCGATACCGCGCTGAAGGACTGCACGAAGGCGATCGAGCTGAGCGACGATACGCTGGCCGCGCTCGATAGCCGGGCGTTGGTCTGGTACCGGATGGGCCGCTACCCGGAAGCGCTCGCCGATCTCGATACCGTGCTAGCGGCCAATCCGGACATGGCGGCCAGCCGCTATGTCCGTGCCGCCGTGCTGAAGGCGATGCAGCGCGACGGCGAGGCGGCGGGCGAGCTGGCGCTGGCGCGGCGGATGAACCCGACGATCGACCGGCAATATGCGCGGTACGGGTTCAAGATGTAGGGGGCGAGCGCGTGATCCAGCGATCGCCCTCGTCACCCCGGGTCAAGCCCGGGGTGACGGGTATAGGGCCGACGTCGCGCTCTGCCGCGCTCGTGGAATGACATGCATGTCGGTCGCCTTTGCGGCGCGCAAACAAAAACGGCGAGGGATTGCTCCCTCGCCGTTCTCGATTTCGGCGATTTGCCGACGGATCAGTCGAACATCTTGCCGAAGGCGCGCTTCGCGCGGGTCTTCCACGCGCCGCGATGATACGCGTCCGAGGCGAGGAGCGGCATGACCGATCCGGCTTCGGCAAAGACCATCTGTTCGAGCGCGGTGTCGACCTTGCCCCAGCTGGCCGCTTCCTTGAGCGTCGACGACGAGCAGGCGCCGTCACGCACGTCGGCGACGGTGATCTGCACGGCGTATTTGTGCATCTCGACATCGTCGTGACCGAGGATTTCGGCGCAGACGACGGTGTCCTGGATGAAGTTCTTCGGTACGCCGCCGCCGATCATCAGCAGGCCAGTGGTGCCCGCCTTAATCTTGATGTCGGTCAGTTCGCGGAAGTCGGCGATGGCGTCGAGCACCATGTACGGCTTGCCTTCCTTCGCACGGTCGACCTGGTGCTTGACCAGACCGAAGCCGGCCGAGCTGTCCACGAAGGCCGGGCAGAAGATCGGCACGTCATGCTCATAGGCGAGCTTGACGAGGCTGTTTTCCTTCTTGCCATGCTCCGACAGATACTTGCCCATTTCGCGGATAAAGGCGCGCGACGAATAGGCCTTCGGTTCCAGCGAGTCGGCGATCTTGCCGATCGTGTGGTCGCAATCCTGCAGCTGCTCTTCGTCGATATAGGTGTCGTAGATGCGGTCGATGTAGAGCGAACGCAGCGTGTTGTCGTCGGGGATTTCCAGCGCCTGATAATGCTTGTGGCCCAGCCCTTCGAAGAAATCCATGTCGACAATCGACGCGCCGGTCGCGACGACGCCATCGATCATGTTCGAGCGCAGCAGTTCGGCGTACAGGTCCATGCAGCCGCCGGCCGAGGTGGAGCCTGCGATCACGAGGAAGATCGAGCAGTCCTTGTCCTCCAGCATCTGGTTGTAGATGCGGGTGGCGCGCGCGAGGTCGCGGCTGGTGAAGCTCATCTTGCCCATGGCGTCGATGATCGGGCGGGCGTCGAACTTGGTGATGTCGACATGCTCGACGGTGGTCGAAAGCAGTTCGGCCTTGCGGGTGTCGTTGATCGTCGTGTCGGTCATGATGGTCCCATCATCATCGATAAGCCGTCGTCGTTATGGGGACGCGGAAACCCGGTTTGGCCTCCTGCCCACAAACGCGGGAGGAGCCGATGGCGGTCGCATAGCGGCAAAGCCATGCAAAGCCCACCCCCGGCCCCTCCCGCAAGGTGCGGGTAGGGGGGAGGTGGTTGGTTAGTAGCGGCTGGTTACAGCTTGACGACGTTGTTCGACACGAACGCCGGAACGGGATCGAGTTCGATATACATCGACTCCATCGGTTCGTCGTCGGTCAGCACGGTTTCGCCATTGCCGAAGCCGTTGAACGCGGTGCGCATGGCCGATCCATAGGCGCCGAGCATGCCGATCTCGAAATAATCGCCGCTGCGGGTATCGGCCGGAAGCGGGAACGGACCCTGCATCTGGTCGATATCGTCGCAGGTCGGACCCCAGAAGCTGAAGTCCATATCGCGGGCGTCCGATTCCGGCTGCCGCAGCAGCTGTACCGGATATTTCCAGCCGATATGTGCCGCATCGAACAGCGAGCCATAGGCGCCGTCGTTGATGAACAGTTCGGCTCCCCGGCGATGTTCGACCCGGACGACGACCGACGCATATTCGGCGCACAGCGCGCGGCCGGGTTCGGCCCAGAGTTCGGCCGAATAGCTGATCGGCAGGCTTTCGAACGCGCGGTGGATCGTTTCGAAGAAACGCTCCAGCGGCGGCGGGGTCATGCCCGGATAGCGCGACGGGAAGCCGCCACCGACATCGATCACGTCGACGGTGACGCCCGCTTCGACGATGGCGGCGCGGACGCGCTCCATCGCATTGGCATAGGCGTCGGGCGACATGGTCTGGCTGCCGACATGGAAGCAGATGCCCAGCGCATCGGCGACCTGGCGGGTCGCGATCAGCAGGTCCTTCGCCTCACCCTGCGCCACGCCGAACTTCGATCCGAGCGAGAGCTTGGCATATTCGGACGACACGCGCATCCGGACGCACAGCGTCAGGTCGGTCGCGCCATCGGTGGCGGCGACGATCTTGTGCAGCTCGTCCATGCTGTCGAGCGAGAAGGTGCGCACGCCATGCTCGAAATAGGCTTCGGCAATCGCTTCCGGCGCCTTGATCGGGTGCATGAAGTGGCAGGTCGCGTCCGGCAGCGTCGCCTTCACCAGACGGACCTCGCCGATCGACGCGGTGTCATAGTGGACGATGCCGTTGTCCCACAGGACACCGAGCAGGTCGGGCGACGGATTCGCCTTCACCGCATACATCGAGCGGCCCGGAAACTTCTCGACGAAGAATCGGGCTGCGCGCGCGGCGGCGTGCGGGCGAACGAGCGTGACCGGTTCGACGGGTCGGCGCTCTGCAATGTCGATCCCGCGCTCGAACGAGGAGTCACGGGCGATAAAGGGGGCAGCTAGCCCCAGCGCGCTATGGTGCTTGGCCAATTCAAGGGACCTCCAATTGCCTTTCGGCATACGGTGACAAAAGCTGCCTTGCGGTTGGAAGTCCCATGGGGCAGCGGAGGCGCGATCTATGACCCGCAAACCTTGATGTAAAGTGTCTGTGCGGCAGAAAGTGCATTTTATGACGATTATGCGACAACCCACTCGTGCCGGCGTCCGCGATGCGGCGGCTAAGATCGCGGAAATCCTGCCGCCATCGCCGCTGATGGTGAGGGAAATCAATGGCTTGGCTGTCGCTTTCAAGATGGAGGCGTTACAGCCGGTCGGCTCGTTCAAACTGCGCGGGGCATGGCATCGGTTGACCGCATTATGCGACGAATCGCGCTCGCGCGGCGTCGTTGCCTTCTCATCGGGCAATCATGCGCAGGGCGTCGCCTGGGCGGCGAAGCGGCTTAGCATTGCGGCGACGATCGTGATGCCGGCGGATGCGCCGCAGGCGAAGCTGGCGGCGACGATGGCGCTGGGGGCGGAAGTCGTCCGCTATGACCGGGTGACCGAGAGCCGCGAGAAGATTGCGGCGCATCTGGCCCACGCGCGTGGCGCGACCCTGGTGCCGAGCTTCGACGATGCCTGGGTGATCGAGGGGCAGGGATCGGCCGGGATCGAGGCGGCGGCGCAGATGGCGGCGGCGGGGTTACCGGCGCCCGCGCGGGTCGTCGTGCCGTGTGGCGGTGGCGGGCTGGCGGCCGGGATCGCGCTGGCGCTGCCCGATGCCGAGATGGTGACGGTCGAGCCGGAGGGCTGGGACGATATGCGGCGCAGTCTGGAGGCCGGGTGGATCGAGCCGGTAGGCGAGGCGCCGCCGCCGACCGCCTGCGACGCGCTTCAGACGATGCGGGTGGCGGAGCGGACGTTCGACGTGCTGTCGCGACGCGGGGCGACCGGGGTAGCAGTCAGCGAGGGCGAGATCGCGGAGGCGCAGCGTTGGGCGATGCGGCATCTGCGCACCGTGGTGGAGCCCGGAGGCGCGGTGGCGCTGGCGGCGATCCTGTCGAAGCGGGTGGCGGTGGTACCGGGGACGCTGGTGCTGGTGTCGGGCGGTAATGTCGACGCCGCCGCCTATGCCAAGGTGTTGGCGGCATGACGCAGGGGCCGGCGGGTACGCTGTTGGCAATCCTGATGCTGGTCGCGGTGCTGCTGGCCGTGTTCGGCGTGCGGATGATTGCGCGGGGTGAACGGCGCAATGGGTGGCTGATGCTGGTGTGTGCCTTGGTGATGATCGGGAATGTCGCGATCTGGACCGTCTAGCGCTCAGTTGCTGTTGCTACCTGGCCGGTTGACCCGCTGGCGAAGCGCCTGTCCGCTGGCGCTGGCATTCTCGCCGTCGATCCGTGCCCATTCCGCGCGGGTGTGACAGACCTTGCGCATCATGTTCGATCCCATCGGGATTTCCCGGCGGCAGATCGGCTTTTCCGTTGCCGGAGAGAGGGAAGGTGTAGGGGCGGCTTGCATGGCGGCGGCGAGCAGCAGGGAGGTCAGCATGGTCCGGTCGTCCTGTAACGGAGTGTTGCTGACACCCTATGGTTGTGAATGAATATGGCAAGCAGGATATGGCCACGCGGCGAAGCCGCGTCGTCGGTCGGCGCCTGGTGCGCCGCCGGCCGGGCTCGCCGCCGGGCGCGGATTAGCAACGCCAATCCGCTGCGCCGAGTCTCACTTAATCGGCGAGTTCGGGTCCAGGCGCATGTCCAGATACTTGTCCACGCTGCCCATCAGTTCGGGCATTTCGTTCTGGAAGAAGTGGTTGGCGCCTGGGATCACGTCGTGGTGAATCGTGATGTGGCGCTGCGTGCGCAGCTTGTCGACCAGCTTCTGCGTGGCGGCGGGCGTTACGACCTCGTCCGCGTCGCCCTGGATGATGATACCCGACGACGGGCAGGGCGCGAGGAAGGTGAAGTCGTACATGTTCGCCGGCGGCGCGATCGAGATGAAGCCGCGAATTTCCGGGCGGCGCATCAGCAGCTGCATGCCGATCCATGCCCCGAAGCTGACCCCCGCGATCCACGTCGTCTGCGCTTCCGGGTGGAAGCTTTGCACCCAGTCGAGTGCCGAAGCGGCGTCCGACAGCTCGCCGACGCCGTTGTCGAACGTCCCCTGGCTCTTGCCCACGCCGCGGAAGTTGAAGCGCAGCGTCGCGAAGCCGCGGCGCTGGAACGTCTTGTAGAGTTCCTGCACGATGCGGTTGTTCATCGTCCCGCCCGACGAGGGGTGCGGGTGCAGGATCATCGCAACGGGCGCACGTGGACGCG
Organism: Sphingomonas sp. ABOLH; assembly: GCF_003951715.1. Lineage (NCBI taxonomy): Bacteria > Pseudomonadati > Pseudomonadota > Alphaproteobacteria > Sphingomonadales > Sphingomonadaceae > Sphingomonas > Sphingomonas sp. ABOLH. The sequence continues at coordinate 8,994 of NZ_QQWV01000004.1, forward strand.
GTGCCGGGGCGAAACGCCCTTCCAGTCGACCTTCGGGACCGGGGAAGATGACTTCTGGCATGGGACGTCCTGTTGTGATGGAGGCGCAGCGATGGCGCGAAGATGGTTCGCGGCTATATAGGCGCAGACAATCGGAACGGAAGTGTTTTGACGACTCGCATCTATCTCGACCATGCCGCGACCACGCCGATGCGGTCCGAAGCCATCGCCGCCGTTGCGGACGGCATGGCGCGCTGGGCCAATCCGTCGAGCCCCCATGCCGAGGGGCGCGCGGCGAGGCGGGCGCTGGAGGATGCGCGGGCGCGGATCGCGAAGGCGCTGGGCTGGGAGGGAGAGGTTATCCTGACCAGCGGGGCGAGCGAGGCGCTCGCGATCGCGCTGAAAGGTCATGATGCGGTCGCTGTCAGCGTCGAGCATGATGCGGTGCTGCGCGTGGTCGGAAGCGACCGGATCAGTGTCGGCGGTGATGGGCTGGTCGATCCCGCGCAGGTGCCGCCGGGTCGGCGCTTGGCGGTGCAGTCCGCCAATAGCGAAACCGGTGTGCTCCAACCGCTCGCGGACGTGGCGGCGAAGGCGGACGTGCTCGTTGCGGATTGTTCGCAAAGTGCGGGCAAGCTGCCGCTGCCACCCGCCGACCTGATCGTGGTGTCGGCGCACAAGCTGGGCGGGCCGCCGGGGATCGGCGCGCTGCTGGTGCGGGACTTTGCGTTGCTGACCCCGACCGGAGGGCAGGAGCAGGGCTATCGCGGCGGTACGGAGAATGTGCCGGGTGCGCTGGGCTTTGCCGCCGCGCTGGAGGCGCCGCACGAGTGGTTCGAGCGCACGGCGATACTGCGCCATACCCTCGACGATGTGGTGCGGGAGCATGGGGGCGAGGTCATTGCCGATGCTTCGCCGCGCATCCCGACCATCGCCGCCTATCGAATGCCGGGGCGATCGGCGGGGGCGCAACTGATGCGGCTCGATTCCGCCGGGTTTGCCGTGTCCGCGGGAAGCGCCTGTTCGTCGGGGACGCTCAAGACCAGCCATGTCCTGACCGCCATGGGGATCGACGCCAAGGCGGCGAGCGAGGTCATCCGGGTCAGTTTCGGCTGGACGACGACGGCGCACGATGTCGAGCACTTCGCGGCGGCGTGGAGGGCGTTGGCGTGACGTACCTCGATTATCAGGCGACGACGCCGCTCGCACCCGAGGCGTTCGAGGCGATGGTGCCGTGGCTGCGCGACCACCATGCCAACCCCCATTCGCCGCATCGTGAGGGGCGGCGCGCCAGGGCGGCGGTGGAGGTCGCGCGGGGGCAGGTGGCGGCGGCGCTGGGTGTGACGGGTGGACGGTTGTTCTTCACGAGCGGCGCGACCGAGGCGGCGAACTGGGCGATCACCGGCACCTTTGCGCGCGTCGGGGCCGAGCGGCCGAAGGTGGTGACGATTTCCACCGAGCATGCCTGCGTGCTCGATACCGTAGCGGCGCTGGGGGCGGAGGTCGTCGTGCTGCCGGTCGGGCGGGACGGGCTAGTCGATCGCGACGCCGCCGTCGCTGCGATCGACGGGCGAACCGCGATTGTCGCGGCGATGCTGGTCAACAACGAGATCGGCGTGGTGCAGCCGGTCGCTTGGCTGCGCGAACTGGCACGCGCGGCCGGGGCAGTCATGTTTTGCGACGCGGTGCAGGGATTGGGGCGGGTCGACGTGCCGGTTGATGCCTGCGACCTGATCGCGGTGTCGGGGCACAAGGTCTATGGCCCAACGGGCGTCGGCGGGTTGTGGGTGCGCGACGGCATGGAGCCGGCGGCGATCCTGCATGGCGGCGGGCAGGAGGGCGGCTTGCGGTCGGGTACGCTTAGCCCCGCGCTGTGCGTCGGGTTCGGAGTCGCGGCGACGTTGCTGTCGGAGGAGGACCGGGTGCAGGCCGAACGGTTGTGGCGCGTCGCTCGCACGATCCTGTCGGCGCCGGACTGGGGGTTGAACGGCAGCGAGGCGTCGCGCTGGCACGGCAATCTGAACGTGCGGATGGACGGGCTGGACGTCGCGCGATTGATGAGCGAATGCCGCGATATCGCCTTCTCGGCGGGGTCGGCCTGCTCAAGCGGGTCGGGGCGGAGCAGCCATGTGCTGCGCGCGCTGGGCCTTACCGAACGCGAGGCGCGGTCGTCGATCCGGATCGGGTTCGGGCGCTATACGCAGGAGGAGGATTTGGTGCGGGCATTGCAGGCGATCGACCGAGCCGCGCGGGGGCAGCGATGATCGTTCGGTTCGTCCGTACCGATGGCCGGGTCGAGGAAGCGCGCGGGGCAGCGGGCGACCGGCTGCTCGATCTGGCGCAGGCCTATGACCTGCCGTTGGAGGGCACGTGCGGCGGGCAAATGGCGTGTTCGACCTGCCATGTGATCGTCGATCCGGTGGACTTTGCGCGGCTGCCGGCGGCAAGCGAGGAGGAGGAGGATATGCTCGATTTCGCCGAAGGGGCGGTCGCGACCAGTCGGCTGGCGTGTCAGATCGTGCTCGACGAATCGCTGGGCGAGTTGACCGTGCGCGTGCCGGCGGCAGCGCGCGATGCACGGCGGTAACGCTCGACGAGCAGCACGGTGACCGCACCGGCGGTGTAGGCGACGAAATCCTGCGGGTCGAATCCGCTGCCCAGGATGATCCGCGCCCAGCGATTGCCTGACAGGCCGAGTTGGTCGAGCAGGCGGAAATATTGCGCGAACTCGATGACGAAGGCGATCAGCAGCGCCAGCGTGGTGGCAGGGACGACGCGCAGGCGCGTGACCGTGCGCAGCCCGGCATAGACCAGCACCACCGCCAGCGCATCGCCGACATAGGGGCGGATGATCGCGTCGCGGACGAACAGCGCGATGGCGATTTCGGTCAGCAGCAGGGCCAGCGTCAGCGCGGCATAGCGTGTGTCGAAGCGCATCATCTCTCCCCGAACCCGCCCGCACCATGGCGTGCGACGGATGGCGATGCAACCGCTTGCCCCGACACGCCGCGACCGCCTAAAGACCCGCGATGACCGTGAACGTCGATATGGGGACGGACCCGGCGGGCAAGACCGTTCCCCTTGATCTGGAAGAATTACTGGCCACCCGGCTGCTGGTGCAGGGCAATTCGGGGTCGGGAAAGTCGCACCTGTTGCGCCGGCTGCTCGAACGCAGCGCCGGCCATGTGCAGCAGGTGGTGATCGATCCCGAAGGTGATTTCGTGACGCTGGCCGGCGCCTACGGCCATGTCGTGATCGAGGCGGCGGACCATAGCGAGCGCGAGGTCGCCAAATTCGCGACGCGCGCGCGGGAACATCGGGCGTCGGTGGTGCTGAGCCTCGAAGGCCTCGAGGCCGAAGGGCAGATGAAGTGCGCCGCCGCGTTCCTGAACGCGCTGTTCGATGCGCCGCGCGAGCATTGGTATCCGGCGCTGGTCGTGGTCGACGAGGCGCAGTTGTTCGCGCCGGCGGGCGGCGGCGAGGTGGTTGAGGAGGTGCGACGCGCGTCGCTGTCGGCGATGACCAACCTGATGTGTCGCGGGCGCAAGCGCGGCCTGGCCGGTGTGATCGCGACGCAGCGTCTGGCGAAGCTTGCCAAGAACGTTGCAGCCGAAGCGTCGAACTTCCTGATGGGGCGGACCTTCCTCGACATCGACATGGCGCGTGCCGCCGACCTGCTGGGCATGGAGCGGCGGCAGGCCGAAGCGATTCGTGACCTGCAGCGCGGCCATTTCCTCGCGCTCGGGCCGGCGGTGTCGCGGCGGCCGTTGTCGATCAAGATCGGGCCGGTGCAGACCTCGGCGCGCAGCGGCAGCCCCAAGCTGACCCCGCTGCCGACCGCACCGGTGGCGGACATCAAGAACCTGTTGCTGGCCCCGGTCGAGGCGATGTTGCCACTGGGACCGCCGATCCGCCATGTCGCGCCGCCCGAGGCGGTGGAGGCGGCGATTGCCGCTCCTCCCCGGCCCAGCGTCGCGCCCGACCTGCCCGAACGCAGCGCGGACGAGACCGACGGTATCGTCGCAGACGTGCTGCGCGCGCTGGTGGAGGACGAGGGCGATCAGCAGCGCGCGGCGGCGGTGCTGTATCAGGATTTCGACGTGCGCTGCCGCATGGTTGGCCTGCCGCGACCGCCGCTCGACCTGCCCGCTTTCACGCGGCGGCTGGCCTGTGCGCGCGCCGGGATTTATGACGCACCGGACGAGGAATGGGCGCAGGCGCTGGCGATCGCGGACGTGCTGCCCGACGACATGCTCGGCGCGTTCATGCTGATTGCGCGGGCGGCGCGGGAAGGGCGGCCGTGCCCGAGCGAAGCGGAGATCGCGCGGACCTATGGCACCAGCTCGCTCGGCCGGGTGAAGCGGATGCTGGCCTATATCGAGGGGCGCGACCTGATGGTGTGCCGGATCGATCTGGCGGGGAAACGCTCGATCGCGCTGCCGCATCTGGGGTGGACGACGGAGGCGGCGGAGGCGGCGTAGTCGAGACGAAACGTCACCCCAGCGCAGGCTGGGGTCTCCCGCGGTTCCTGTCCCGCGTTATCACCGGGAGATCCCAGCCTGCGCTGGGATGACGTTTGGAGCGAGAGGGATGGTCCGGTCCTAGCGTTGCCCGTACCGGTCCTTCAGCAATCGCCACGCCGCGCGTAGGCCATATGCTTCACCGCCGTTGGCCCGGCCCGGTTTGGCGGCGGCGCGCCAGGCGAAGGTGTCGAGATGCGCCCAAGCCGTGCCGGGCGTGACGAAGCGCCGCAGAAACAGCGCGGCGGTTACCGCGCCGGCCATGCCGCCGTCGGGTGCGTTGACCATGTCGGCGATGTCGGACTTGAGCAGGTCGTCATAGGCGTCCCAGAGCGGCATCTGCCACAGCGGGTCGGCTTCGGCGGTGCCGGCGGCGATCAGGTCGGCGGCTAGCGCTTCGTCATTGACGAAGGTCGCGGGCAGGTCCGGCCCCAGCGCGACGCGCGCCGCGCCGGTCAGCGTCGCGAAGTCGATCAGCAGTTCGGGTGCTCCCTCGCACGCACGGGTCAGCGCGTCGCCGAGGATGAGGCGCCCCTCCGCATCGGTATTGGTATTCTCGACCGTCAGCCCCTTGCGGCTGTTCAGCACGTCGCCGGGGCGGAAGGCGTCGCCCGAGACGCTGTTCTCGACCGCCGGAATGAGCAGGTGGAGCCGGACAGGCAGGTGGGTTTCCATCACCAGTCCGGCCAGCGCCAGCGCGTGTGCCGCGCCGCCCATGTCCTTCTTCATCAGCCGCATGCCGGACGATGGCTTGATGTCGAGGCCTCCGCTGTCGAAGCATACGCCCTTGCCGACCAGCGCGACCTTCGGGTGGGCCGGGTTGCCCCAGGTGAGTTCGATCAGGCGCGGTTCGCGGCCCTTTGCGGCGGCCTTTCCGACCGCGTGGATCATCGGATAGCCGGTTTCGAGGTCGCGACCGGCGGTGATCGTGACGGTAGCGCCATGCGCTTCGCCGAGCGCTTTCGCCTCGGCAGCGAGTTCGGCCGGGCCGAGATCGGCGGCGGCGGTGTTGACCAGATCGCGGACGCGGGCGGTCGCCGCCGCCTGTCGCAGCGCTTCGTCGATTTGCGCCGGATCGCGCGACAGCAGGATGCGGGGGGCGTCATCCTCCGCCTTCCTGTACCGGGTGAAGCGATATTGGGCGGTGGCCCAGCCGAGCTTCGCCGCGCCGGGCGTGCCGCTGGCGAGCCGGTAGTGGTCGGGGGGAAGCTGGGCGGGAAGGTGCGCGAGGCACCAGGGGGTGAGCGTCGTGGTATCGGCGACGATGGTGACGACCGACCAGTCGTCGGGCTGTTCGCCGGGCAGGGTGGCGGTCTTGCCGGGTTTCGGGGTCAGGCGCTGGGCAGCGACGGCGGCGCGGATGCGGGGCGGTTGTGCGCCACGCCAGGTGTCGAAGCCGGCGGGGTCGATCAGGTGAATGGTGCGGGCTTCCTGCCCCCGGTCGGCGGTGATCGTCGGTGTCATGGGTGGGATGTAGGACCGACCCATGGATCAGCGCAATCCTCCCCGGCACGGGGAGGGATCAGCTCGCAACGCTACGGTTCCGTGCGCGGACACGCCCCTCCACCAGCCTGCGGCTGGTCCCCCTCCCCGCGAAGCGGGGAGGATCTCAGGTCAGCGGTACGCCGTACAGGTCGTGTTCGTCGGCGTCCTCGACCTCGACCTTGATGATATCGCCCTGGGCCAGATGGCCGGCGTCGCGCAGGAACACCTCGCCGTCAATGCCGGGTGCATCGGCGGTGCTGCGACCGGTGGCGCCGCCCTCTTCGCCGACCTCGTCGATGATGACGTCTATCGTGCGGCCGATCTTGGCGGCGAGCTTGGCGGCCGAGATCGCGGCGGTCTTTTCCATGATCCGGGCGTAGCGCTCTTCCTTGACCTCTTCCGGCACCGGATCGGGCAGCGCGTTGGCGGCGGCGCCCTCGACGGGCTCGAAGCGGAAAGCGCCGACGCGGTCGAGCTGCGCTTCGTCCAGCCAGTCGAGAAGGTACTGGAAATCGGCCTCGGTCTCGCCGGGGAAGCCGACGACGAACGACGAACGGATTGCGATGTCCGGACAGACCTCACGCCAGCCGCGCAGGCGCTCCAGCACCTTGGCATCGTTGGCCGGGCGCTTCATTGCCTTCAGCACCGACGGCGAGGCGTGCTGGAAAGGAATGTCGAGATAGGGGAGCACCAGTCCTTCGGCCATCAGCGGGATCACGCTGTCGACGTGGGGGTAGGGATAGACATAGTGCAGCCGGACCCAAGGCGCGATCCGGCCCAGTTCGCGGGCGAGGTCGGTCATGTGCGGCACGACCTCGCGCCCCTTCCACGCACGCGGTTCGCGGCGGATGTCGATGCCGTAGGCCGAGGTGTCCTGGCTGATGACCAGCAGTTCCTTCGTGCCGGCGGCGACGAGCTTTTCCGCCTCGCGCAGAATCGCGTCGGGGCGGCGGCTGACCAGATCGCCGCGGATCGACGGGATGATGCAGAAGGAACAGCGGTGGTTGCAGCCCTCCGAGATCTTCAGATAGCTGTAGTGGCGCGGCGTCAGCTTCAGCCCGCTTTCGGGGACCAGATCGACGAAGGGAGACGGGATTGGTGGCGCGGCCTCGTGGACGGCGTCGACGACCTGCTCATATTGATGCGCGCCGGTGACGGCCAGCACCTGCGGGAAGCGGGCGCGGATCGTCTCCGCCTCCTGCCCCATGCAGCCGGTGACGATGACGCGGCCATTTTCGGCGATCGCCTCACCGATCGCTTCGAGCGACTCTTCCTTGGCGGAATCGAGGAAGCCGCAGGTGTTGACGAGCACGACGTCGGCGCCGGCATAGTCGGGCGACATCTGATAGCCGTCGCTGCGCAGCTTGGTCAGGATGCGTTCGCTGTCGACCAGGTTCTTGGGACAGCCGAGCGAAACCATCCCGACACGGGGGGGCGAAGGAAGACGAGTTGCCATGATCGCCGCGTCACATAGCGATTTCGGCGAAAAATGATAGGGGCAGCGGAACCTATTGCCGGAACAGGAAGAACGCGCCCCCGGCGATCAGCGTGAAGCCGATCATGTGATTGACCGTAATCTTCTGTCCGAGATAGGCGACCGAGAAGATCGCGAAGACGGTCAGGGTGATGACCTCCTGCATCCCCTTCAACTGCGCCGCCGAATAGACCTGCGACCCGATGCGGTTGGCGGGCACGGCGAGGCAATATTCGAAAAAGGCGATGCCCCAGCTGACGACGATCACGAAGAACAGGGGCGCCCCCTTGTGCTTCAGATGGCCGTACCAGGCGAAGGTCATGAAGATGTTCGACGCGATCAGCAGCAGGATCGGCCAGAGACGGGCAGCATCGGGCATTATCGGGTCACCACTTCGACGATCGTGTCGCCGGGTTGCAGGTTGCGGGCTTCGGGGCTGTCGAACCGGATCTTCCCACCTTGCCGGTAGATGCGCAGGCCGAGGCCGGTGGTGATCGCGGACAGCGGCTGCCCGACTTCGTGCGGAGCGACGGGGCGTTCGGACAGGGCGACCGCGCCGTCGATCGAGGCGAGGTCGAGCATGTAGTCGGCGATATGCGGGCCGCGGCAGGATCCGGCGAGCAGCAGGCCGGCAAAGCTGACCGGGTTGATGACGGTCGTCGCGCCGGCGGCCCGGGCAGGAGATTCATTGTCCTCCGCCTTCACAATGACGCTGATCGTCAGGTCGGGGGCGAGGTGGCGGGCGGTGAGCGTCACGAGGATCGACGTGTCGTCGCGGCCGGTCGCGACGATCAGCGCCCGTGCCTTTGCCACGCAGACGTCGTTCAGCGTCGCGTCGCGGGTGGCATCGGCCTGCAGCACGATGCAGCCGATCTTTTGCGCTTCATCGAGATGCGATTGTACCGGATCGATCACGACGATGCGGCGGGCGTCCTCGCCCCGGGCAATCAGTTCATCGACCGCTTCGGAACCGGTTTTGCCGAAGCCGGCGACGACGATGTGTCCGGAAAGTTTTTCCTGCAACAGCGCCATGCGCCAACGCTCCCAACTGCGCCGAAAGACGAACTGATAGGTCGTGCCGATGAACAGCAGCACGACGAACACCCGGATCGGCGAAACGATCAACGCATCGAAAAGTCGCGCGCGTTCGGTGACCGGTGCGATGTCGCCATAGCCGGTCGTCGTGATCGAGATCATCGTGAAATAGATGACGTCGATGAAGCTGACCGACCCGTCGTAATTGTCGCGCAGCCCCGCGCGGTCGAACCAGTGGACGCCGATGGCGATCCCGACCAGCGCCAGCACCGCGACGACCCGCCACAGGATCGAGGCCCAGACCGGCAGCGACGACGACTGGCGCAGGATCGCGCGCCGGCCGGGCGCTCTCACCGGCGCGGCAACCGGGTGAGCGGATCGACCGGGGTGCGGCCCGAACGCATCTCGAAATGGACCATCGGCCGGTCGGCAAAGCCCGAATCGCCGGACAGGGCGATCTTCTGCCCCTTCTTCACCGCCTGCCCGCGCTGGACGAGCAACTGGCTGGCATGGCCGTAGACGGTGGTCAGCCCGCCGCCGTGGCGGACGATGACCACGCCGCCCAGCCCCGGCACGCCGGTCCCCACATAGGCGACGGTGCCGTCCGCCGCTGCGCCGATGGGGGTGTCCAGCGGCACCGCGATCTTGATGCCGTCATTGCGCTCCCCGCTGGCGCCGGCGCCGAATCGCTTGAACAGCCGGCCATCGACCGGCCAGGCGAAGGTGCCGGGCGTCGTGGTCGGCGCGGCGATGGCGGCGGTCGAGGGCAGGACGCGTTTGGGCGAGGTCACCGCGACCACTGGCTTTTCGTTCGGCTTGATTGCCGGTTCGCCGCCGGTGAGGATGTCGTCGATGTCGAGCCGGAACGCGGCGGCGCGTTCGGCGGCGGAGCGCGGCAAGGCATCGCCGGGAATCAGGATGCGCTGTCCGGTACGCAGGATATAGGGTTCGGTCAGGGCATTGGCGGTGACGATCCGCGACCAGTCGACGCCGTAAGCGCGGGCGATGGCGATGCCGGTCTCGCCCTCATGCACGGTATGATAGCGGCCGCCGGGAATGGTCAGGCGCTGTCCGGCGCGGATGGTGAAGGGTGCGGGCAGGTTGTTGGCGCGGGCGATCGCTTCCGATCCGGCGCCGGTCGCGTTGGCGATACCGCGCAGCGTATCGCCGGGCCGGACGACGTAGCTGCTTTCGGCGATGCTGTGGGCATTGGCGACGACGCGACGTGCCTCCCAGGCCGGCGGCGGGGAGGGAAGTGCGGTGACGCCGTCGCCTTCCGGCTTGGTCGCAGGCGGGGTGCCGGGCGCGGCGACCGGCGGCGCCTGTGGCAGGGCCGGGGCAGGATCGTAGCCGGGCGAGGCAGGGATGCACCCGCTGGCCAGGCCCATGACAATCAGCGCCGCCGCGCTCCGCGTTCCGACCTTCATCGCCAACCCCTTGCCCGTCATCCCCGACGCGACCTTAACCATGGCCGCCGCAGCGGGAAAGCCGTCAGCGTGCGGGCGCCAGAACGTCCTGCCCGACATAGCGGCGCAGCACGTCGGGCACGACGACCGATCCGTCGGCCTGCTGGTAGTTCTCCAGCACCGCGACCAGCGTCCGCCCGACCGCAAGGCCCGAACCGTTGAGGGTATGGACGAAGCGGGTCGCCTTCTCCCCCTCCGGGCGATAGCGTGCGTTCATGCGGCGCGCCTGGAAGTCGGTGCAGGTCGAGCAGCTCGAAATTTCGCGATAGCGCTGCTGGCCGGGCAGCCAGACTTCGAGGTCGTAGGTGCGTGCGGCCGAGAAGCCCATGTCGCCGGTGCACAGCTTCATGCGGCGGAACGGAAGGACGAGACGGTTGAGGATATCCTCGGCCGCCTGGGTCATGCGTTCATGTTCCGCGTCCGACTGCTCCGGCGTGGTGATCGATACCATTTCCGCCTTTTCGAACTGGTGCTGGCGGATGAAGCCGCGCGTGTCGCGTCCCGCGGCACCAGCTTCCGAACGGAAGCACATGGTCAGCGCGGTGAAGCGCAGCGGCAGCTCGCGCTCGGCGAGGATGTCGCCTGCGACGATATTGGTCAGCGACACTTCGGCGGTCGGGATCAGCCAATGTTCTTCCGTCGTCCGGAACAGGTCCTCGGCGAATTTGGGCAGCTGTCCTGTGCCATAGAGCGCGTCGCTACGCACCAGCACCGGCGGCACGACCTCCTCATAGCCATGGATGCCGGTCAGCGTGTCGAGCATGAACTGGCCGAGCGCACGGTGCAGCTTGGCTGCCGCGCCGCGCACCAGCGTGAAGCGCGCGCCCGACAGCTTGACCCCGGTTTCGAAATCGAGGCCGATGGCCGGGCCGATCGCGTCATGCTCGGCAGGATCGAAGCCGAAGGCAGTCGGATCGCCTACGGTCTTTTCGACGACGTTATCGTCCTCGTCCGCGCCCTGGGGCACATCGGCGAGCGGCAGGTTGGGGACGATCGAGAGAACGCCGCGCAGTTCGCTGGCGAGCGACGCCTCCTCCAGCTCGGCCGCGAGCATCCGATCCTTCAGCGTGGCGACTTCGGCCATCAGCATTGCGGCAGTGTCCTCGTCCCGCTTCGCCTTGGCTGCCCCGATCGCCTTCGATGCTTCGTTGCGGCGCGCCTGAGCGGTCTGGATCTCGGTCTGAAGCGCGCGGCGGCGCTCGTCGAGCGCCACGATCTCGGCCGATCGCGGGTCGAGACCCCGGCGGGCAAGGGCGGCGTCGAAGGCGGCGGGATCGTCGCGGATCAGGCGGATATCGTGCATGGCGGGGCTATGGCGAGGCCAGCCGAGCCATGCAAGCCGCAACCGCCCCGCCCATCGGCGCGTTCATTCGCCCGGACAGCCATAAGGAGATGGACGATGCGGATACCCCATGACGCCTGCATATTGGTCGCGGACGGGCGCAAGATGCTGTTCTTTCGCAACGAAGGCGATGCGGACATGCCGAACCTGATCGTCGAGGATCAGAAGCTGCAGGCCAATCCCGCCGACCGCCACCAGAAGACCGATGCGGCGGGTCAGGCGTCGTCGACCACCGGCGGCACGATGGGGGAGGTCGATTTCCATCAGCAGGCCGAGGACCGGTTCGCGGCGGAAGCGGCCGAGCTGCTGCGCAAGCGTGCGCTGGCGAACGAGTTCGAATCGCTGATCATCGTCGCCCCGCCCAAGACGCTGGGCGAGATGCGCAAACATTATCACAAGGCGGTCAGCGACAAGCTGGCCGGCGAACTCGACAAGGACCTGACCGGCCATCCGGTCGACCAGATCGAGAAGCTGCTCGCCAACGCCTGATGCCGAAAGGCCGGAACGGAAAACGGGCCGCGCGGGGGTTCCACGCGGCCCGTTTTGTCGTGCAATCGACCGGGATCAGGCGGCGTCGCTGGCCACCTTGCGCGCGAACCGCTTGCGCAGGACCAGCGCCGCGGCGGCGCCACCGAATAGCAGCAGCATCGGCGGGGCCGGCACCGGCGTCGGGGGCTTGTCCGGCGGCGGGGGCGGCGGATAGCCGTTGGAGGACGACGAGGTGGACGAGCTGGTCGCCGAGGATGTCGAGGCGGACGATGCCGACGACGTGCTGGTGGATACGTTGCCGCTCGACGAGGTGGAGGTCGACGTCGAGACGTTGCCGCTCGAGGAGGTCGAGGTCGACACGTTCCCGCTCGACGAGGTGGACGTCGACACATTGCCGCTCGACGACGACGAGACATTGCCGCTGGACGAGCTGGACACGTTTCCGCTGCTGCCGCCCGACGCGGACGACGTGCTGCTGGTGCTCGACACGCCGCCGGTGCTGGTCGATGACCCACCGGCCGAGGTCGAGGTGGAGCCGCTCGTGCTGGAGGTCGACGATACGACGATCCCGCTCGACCCGCCCGAACCGCCGCCGCCGAAGAAGCCGCCCGCGAAGAAGCCGCCGCCGATCCCGCCGCCGCCGGTGCCGCCGACCAGTACCGGGCCGGGGGCGAAGCCGCCGCCCTGCATGACCGGCATGTCGGGGCTGGCAAAGGCGGGGGGCAGCGGCACGGGATCGGCTTGGCTGGCGACGGTCACGACGGTCGGTGCGCACACGGTCTTGGTCCGGGTGACGATGCGCTTCACGACTCGCTTGGGGGCCGGGCGCGCCGCGACTCGCTTCGTGATGACGCGTTTGGTGATGGCGCGCTTCGTGATCTCACGATGTTGCGACGATTCGGCGACGTGCACCGCGCCGCCGCCGATGACGGCACCGCCACAGGCACATGCGCATAATTTCGCCAATGCCATCTTTACCGACATGCAGCACCACTCTTCCCAAAGAACCCCGACTACGTGCCCGAGAGCATCGCGCGGGTCCGTCCTGCATCACCAAGGCGAAAGAAACCGTAAAGTTCAAGCCAATGTGACCTATTCCCGCGGTCATATTTCTGAAATGCGCGCTACGCCAGCACTTCGCTACGGTTAACGTACCGTAAAGGGACGACGAGTCACACCGGTACGATACGGACCCGTCGGCGATGCGACGGGAACAATGTCCCATGTTCCGCAACGCTTGTGGAGCCGCCCCCCGCTCGATATAGGCGCGCGGGACAAGAGAGGGCGACCCCGCGGGCTTCGTAGAGGGACGCCCCTGGGTGGAGAATGGGGATGGCCACGGTTTTGAGCGACACGAAACAACCTCTCGACATGCCACCGCCGCCGGCGAACGACGATGGCACCGGATATCGTCCCCATGCGGACGAACCGTTCATGAACCCCCGTCAGCAGGCCTATTTCCGGGCCAAACTGCTGGCATGGAAGGACGCAATCCACCGCGAGGCGCAGGACACGCTGGCGCATCTGCAGAACGAATCGCTGCGCGAGGCCGACCTGACCGACCGCGCATCGAGCGAGACCGACTTTTCGATCGAACTGCGCACCCGTGATCGCCAGCGCAAGCTGATCGCCAAGATCGAGGCGGCGCTGCGCCGGATCGACGATGGCGAATATGGCTATTGCGAAGTCACCGGGGAGCCGATCGCGCTGGGCCGGCTGGAAGCCCGCCCCATCGCGACGATGACGGTCGAGGCGCAGAGCCGCCACGAACGCCAGGAAAAGGTATCGCGCGAGGATTGAGCGCACGACAAGGCGCGGGGCCGGCAGGGCCCCGCGCAGGTCGTCGCGTTACAGCGCCGTCATCTCCTGCTTCACCATCAGCTTGCGCTTCTTCAGCGAGGACAGCAGCGCCTGGTCGGGGGAAGGACGCTGCGTTTCGGCGGCGATCTGACGATCGAGCGTCGCATGTTTCGCTTCGAGGGCGGTGAGGTGGGCAGACTGCATCGTTGCATCCTCCTGCTTGGCTGTTGGGGGAATGAATAGAACACAGCCGCCGACGATTGTCGCCATGCCGCGAGCGGCTTTTTCGACATGGCGTGCGAAAATGACCGACGGGCCGTTGCCAGCGGCCAAGCGCCAAGCGAGAGTGGACCGCGATGGACGAATCGGACCTTGAACAGCGTCTGGGGCTGCTGCGGATCGAGCATCGCGACCTCGACGATGCGATCGCGGCGCTGGGCATGGCGGCGCAGGTCGACCAGTTGCAAATCGCCCGGCTGAAGCGGCGTAAGCTGCGCCTGCGCGACGAGATCGCGGCGATCGAGGACCAGCTGATCCCCGACATCATCGCCTGAACCGCCCGGTTGGTTCGTTCAGGGACGGTCGCGCGTCATCGGGCGCTTGTCGTCCGGCGGCAGGGCGTGGCATCCAGCGGATCATGGGACCAGCCGGACACGGGGCGGACGTTCAACGCCGACTGATCGATTCGCTGTACGTCGAAGCCATGCTGCTGGCCGACGAGGCGCGATCCTATTTCAACGATGCCGGACAGGCGGAACGCGCGCTGCTCGACCCGATGGCGCGGGTGGTGCTGTCGTGCGAATCGCTCAAGATCACGACGCGGCTGATGCACGTCATCGCGTGGCTGCTGACCCAGCGCGCGATCGATGCGGGCGAGATGGCGCCGGACCTGGCCGAGGATCCGCTGCGCGCGCTGGCCACGTCGCCGGTGACCGAGGACGAGGTGCTGGAGACGATGCCGGCGGGGACGCAGGTGCTGATCCGCGCCAGCCTCGACCTGTATCGCCGGGCGGAACGGATCGAGCGGTCGAAGACCAGCCCGCCGCCGGCCAGCCCGGCGCGGGCGATGTTCGAACGGCTGGCGATGCAGCTATAGCGCCAGCCGGGTGCGGGCGGCGCGATATTCCTCCGCCATGCGCGCGATACGGTCGGCGGCGGGCAGGACGGCATCGACCGCACCGATGCCCTGGCCCGCGCCCCAGATGTCCTTCCAAGCCTTTGCGCCGGACCCGAAATTCATCTTCGAGGCGTCGCTGTCGGGCAGGGCGTCGGGATCGAGGCCGGCGGCGACGATCGAGGCGCGAAGATAATTGCCGTGCACCCCGGTGAAGAGGTTGCTGTAGACGATATCGTCCGCCCGGCCGTCGACCACCGCCTGCTTGTAGGCGGCGACGGCATTGGCTTCGGCGGTGGCGATGAAGGGGGAGCCGACATAGGCGAGGTCGGCGCCCGCCGCTTGGGCCGCGAGCACCGCGCCGCCATTGGCGATCGCGCCCGACAGCGCCAGCGGGCCGTCGAACCACTGGCGAACCTCCTGCGTGAAGGCGAAGGGGTTCAGGCGGCCGGCATGGCCGCCGGCGCCGGTGCAGACGAGGATCAGGCCATCGGCGCCCTTTTCCACCGCCTTGTGGGCGAAGCGGTCGTCGATGACGTCGTGCAGCGTGATCCCGCCCCAGCCCTGGACGGCGGTGTTCAGGTCCTCGCGCGCGCCGAGCGAGGTGATGACGATCGGCACCTTCCATTTGGCGCAGGTCGTCAGGTCCGCCTCCAGCCGGTCGTTGGAGCGGTGAACGATCTGGTTGACCGCGAAGGGCGCGGCGGGGCGGTCCGGGTTGGCGCGGTCGTGGGCGGCCAGTTCCTCTGTAATGCGGTGGAGCCATTCGTCGAGCTGCGCCTGCGGCCGGGCGTTCAGCGCCGGGAAGGAGCCGACGATCCCGGCCTTGCACTGGGCGATGACCAGATCGGGGCCGGAGATGATGAACAGCGGCGACCCGATGACCGGGATCGTCAGCCTGTCGAAGAGAGAAGGAAGCGCCATATGAGTTTCATAGCGCAACCGTAATCACTGTCCAGCGGCGAAAGTTGGCGAAGGTTACGGTACGTCGAAGTTTATAACGACCAGATTTCGTTGTTCTGCAATGACTTGCAGGGCAACTTCGGCGTGGAAGTCGACACTTGTGGTTCAATCGGTGCGTCGAGCGGTGCCGGGCAATGTCAAAGAGCCGGAACAGCATGCATGTTTCGGCCAAGTAGGAAAGTCAGCCGGTCACGACCTGATAGAGCAGCACCAAGTTGAGCACGATCACCGCCGCGCAGATGACCCATGCGGCCAGCGCCAGTACCGGGCGGTTGGCGAAGTCGCCCATCTTGCCCCGGTCGCCGGTGAAGCGGACCAGCGGATAGACGGCGAAGGGCAGCTGGAGGCTCAGCACGACCTGGCTGGCGATCAGCAGCTGCGCCGTGCCGCTTTCGCCATAAAGGCTGGCGACGATGACGGCGGGGACGATCGCGATCAGCCGGGTGACGATCCGGCGAATCCACGCCGGCAGGCGAATGTTGAGGAACCCCTCCATCACGATCTGTCCGGCGAGCGTCCCGGTGATGGTCGAGTTCTGGCCCGAGGCGAGCAGCGCGACCGCGAACAGGATGCTGGCGGCACCGGCACCCAGCATCGGGGTCAGTAGCTGATAGGCGTCCTGGATTTCGGCGACGTCGGTGCGGCCCGCGGTGTGGAAGGTCGCAGCGGCGAGGATCAGGATCGATCCGTTGATGAACAGCGCGAGCATCAGCGCGACCGAGCTGTCAATCGTCGCCAGCTTCACCGCCTCGCGTCGACCCTCCGGCGTCCGGTCGAAGCTGCGCGTCTGCACGATCGAGGAGTGCAGATAGAGGTTGTGCGGCATCACGGTCGCGCCGAGAATGCCGATCGCGATGTAGAGCATCGCCGGATTGGTCACGATCTCGGTTCGCGGGATCAGCCCGTCGGCGATCGCGGCGAGCGAGGGTTGCGCGAGGAACAGTTCCACCGCGAAGCAGCCGGCGATGATGATGAGCAGCGCGACGATGAACGCTTCCAGCTTGCGAAAGCCATATTGCTGGAGCAGCAGGATCAGCATCACGTCGACGGCGGTGATGCACACGCCCCAGACGAGCGGGATACCGAAGAGCAGTTGCAGCGCGATGGCGGTGCCGATGACCTCCGCAAGGTCGCAGGCGATGATCGCCAGCTCGCACAGCACCCACAGGACCCAGCGGATCGGCGAAGGATAATATTCGCGGCACGCCTGGGCGAGGTCGAGGCCGGTGACGATGCCGAGCTTGGCCGACAGCGATTGCAGCACCATCGCCATGATGTTCGACAGCAGGATGACCGACAACAGCGTATAGCCGAACGCCGAACCGCCGGCGATGTCGGTCGCCCAGTTGCCCGGGTCCATATAGCCGACCGCGACGAGATAGCCGGGGCCGGCAAAGGCACCGAGCTTGCGCCAGAACTGCCCGGCGCCGGCTGGAACCGGCACGGTGCGGAACGAACCCGGCAGGCTGGGGCGCCGCTCGGGAGCGTCTGCGCTGGTCGGAGGGGCCATGCGATACGCTCCCGAAATCAGACGTTAGACGGCGTTGCTGGTCTTCAGCGCGCCATTGACCCCCGCCGGGAAGAAGCCGCCGGCCGAGACCGAGGCGCGGGTCAGGTAATGGATGTTGAGCACCTGTGCCGGCAGGCGGCTGAAGGTCAGCGCGCTGCCGTCGGTCGGCACGATGTTCGACGCGTTGTTGACCGGCTTCACCCCCTGATCGGTGTCGTTGGCACCTTCGAGGTCGTCGCGGGCCTTCGACAGGGCTTCGGTCGCATCGAGGATCGCCGGGGTGGCGATGCCCTTGCGATACAGCGCAGCGCGGATCAGGCCGGCATGATAGGCCTTGGCCGAGACCATGCCCGCGATCGCGTCGATGAACGCCGCGCCGGTCACGCCGGCGGTGATGCCGCGATAGGCGGTGACGGCGACGTCGGCGAACACGAACGCGCCGAGCATGACCTGTTCGTCGGTGGCATAGACGTCATAGGTCGCCGCCGTACCGGTGATGAGCCCCGCCGTGCGGGCGAGGTTCGAGAAAGCGCTGGTCGCGGTGACGCCGAGGTCGATCGCCGGCTGGGCGATGACCGGGGTCCCGATCGTGCGGCGCAGCAGCGCGACCTGTGCCCGGGTGTCGGCGGCGATTTCGCGCGCAAACTGGCCGAGGACGGGATCGGCGAACACGCGCTGGCGCCCGCCGCTGGCGGCCCCGGCGGTGCCGGCCCCGGTCAACAGGTCGGCGGACAGGCCGGCGCCGGTCGTGACGACGCTGAAATACTGCGCCTCGAGATAGGCGAGGTTCAGCGCGAAGTTCAGCACATCGGCGTCGGTCAGCGGCGTCGAGGACGGCGTCGGCGTGGGCGACGTCGTCGCGGTCGGCGTGGGGGTGGGCGTAGGGGCCGGGTTGCTGTTGTTCCCGCCACAGGCGGCGAGCAGCGACGCGCCGGCCACCACGGCCGACACGCTGCCCGCGCTGCGCAGGAAGTCGCGGCGATCGGCGCGGCGGCTATCGTTGGTGTCGAGCACCGACAGGATCGATTCGTTGGTCATCTGGGTCGCTCCCGAAAGGCTCAGTTCGCCGCGCTGGACTTGATGGCGCCGTTGACGCCGGCGGGGAAGAATCCGCCCGTCGTGACGGCGTTCCGGTTCAGATAGGCGATGTTGAGCACCTGTCCGGTGGTGCGGCCATAGGGGAGGCCGGTGGTGGAATCGAACGGCATGATGTTCGACTGGTCGCCGATCGGGCGCACGCCCTGATCGATGTCGCTGGCGCCGTCGAGATCGTCGCGCGCCTTCGAGATCGCTTCGGTCGAATCGATCAGCGTCGGGGTGGTCAGCCCGCGCATGTACAGTGCCGAGCGGATCATCGCCGCGTGATAGGATTCGGCGGCGAGGATGCCCGACGCCGCCTGACGGATCAGCGCGTTGGCGATGCCGCCCATCGCGCCGCGATAGGCGGTGACGCCGACATCCTCGAACAGGAAGGCGGCGAGCAGGAAATTGTCGTCATTCTCATAGGGATCGAACGTCGCGCCCTGACCGATCAGGCCGGCGGCACGCGCGGCGTTCGAAAAGGCGCTGGTCGCGGTCGCGCTGATGTCGATGTTCGGCATCGCGATCGCCCCGGTGCCCAGCGCGTTGCGCAGGAATTCGACGTGCGCCACTTCGTCCTGTGCGATTTCGCGGGCATAGTTGGCGACGATCGGGTCGCTCAGATTGGCCTTCTTGCCGCCGGTCACGGTCCCGGCGGTGCCGGTGCCGGTCAGCAGCGTGGCAGCCAGGCCGGTGCCATTGGCGGCGAAGGCATAGAATTGCGCTTCGAGATATTCGAGGTTCAGCGCGAAGTTCAGCACGTCGAGGTCGGTGAAACCGCTGCTGTTCGTTGCGGTCGGCGTCGGGGTCGGCGTCGGCGTGCCGCTGGGCGTCGGGGTGGGCGAGTTGTCGTCGTTGCCGCCGCACGAGGTCAGCGCGAGGCCGGTGCCGACCGCCGCCACCGCGCCAAAGGCACGGAAGAAGTCCCGGCGTTCCTCGCGTCGGCGCACCCGCGCGTCGAGGGCTGCAACCATCTGTGTCTCGTCGGTCATCTACCGGTTCCCTTAAACCCTGGCGGCCCCGTTCCGTGGATGACGGAACGACCCGGACCTCTCCTTCGATGATATGCGGGTCAGGCCGACCGACATATCGCTGTAGCGTGCTGTATTGGCTGTCGTGCCGCGATGCTACCCCCCAGCGACCGGCGGAGGCGCGATCGATTCCCGCAGGATCAGGCGGTGTTCGTGGGCGATGGTCGCCGGGACCGGCGTGCCGGACAGCTGATCGAGCAGCAGCGACGTCGCGCTGACCGCCATGTCGAACACCGGCTGGCGCATGGTGGTGATGCGCGGCCAGGTGATGCGGGCGATTTCCGAATCATCGAACCCGACGATCGACAGGTCGCGCGGCACGTCGATGCCGAGTTCGCGCGCGGCCATCAGCGCGCCGACCGCCATGTCGTCGTTCTGGGCAAGGATCGCGGTCGGCCGGTCGGGCCGGTCGAGCAGGGTCCGCGCGGCGGCAAAGCCCGAATCGAAGGTGAACAGGCCGTCGATGACCCGCGTCGGATCGATCTGCGCGCCAGCGGCGGCGAAGGCGTCGGCATAGCCGGTCATGCGCGCGCTGCTGGCGGCATGGGTCGGATCGCCCTTGATGATGCCGATGCGGCGATGGCCCTGCGCCAGGACGGCGCCGGCGACTTCGGCCGCGGCGACCACGTCGTCGACGACGACGCCCGGCACGATATCGTCGAACTGGGTCGGCGAGATGCGGGCGAAGGGCATGCCGATCCCGACCAGTTCGTCGAGGATGCGGCGGCTGTCGGATGCCGGCGGGGCGAGCACCACGCCGTCGATCGCGGCCGAGCGCAGCAGGCCGACGACCTCGTCCGCATGGTCGTTGACCGAACGCACCGGCAGCACGACCAGCCGGTAGCGTTCGCCGCGCAACCGGTCGAGCACGCCCATCTGCAGGTCGACGCCATAGCTGGGCGAGGGATTTTCATAGACCAGCCCGATCAGGTAGGAGCGTTGCCGCGCCAGCCCCTGCGCCATGATGTTGGGGTGATAGTCGAGCACGCGCACCGCTTCGCGCACCCGGTCGCGCACCGCATCGGTGACGTGCGGTTCGCCGTTCAGCACGCGGGACACGGTTTTCGTCGATACCGCCGCATGGCGCGCGACATCGACGATGGTGATGCGCCGGGACGGGCGCGATCGCGGGGATTTCATGGGCGCCATCTTCCTCCACGCCGCCGCGCGCATGTCAACCTTCGCAGGTGCGAAGATGACGCGATCTTCATGTGCCGCCCATCCGCCGGACGCCCGGCATGGCGCAGGGTGGCGGCGAAGGAGGTGGCGATGGACGCGATCGGGCGCAGGTCGGGAATGCCGGTACGCGGGATCGCGCTGAGCGGTCTGGTCGCCCTTGCCCTGGTCGGACCCAGCGTCCTTGCCAGCGGGCGGAGCGCAGTGACGGCCGGCGGCGCGACGCTGTCCGTTACCCAGGCGCCGGACGGGTTGATCGTCACCAGCCTGGAGACTGGTGGCGCCTCTGCACAAGCGGGGCTGCGCGTCGGCGATGTGATCGACCGGGTCGACGGATCGGGCGCGCCGACGCCGGACATGCTGCTGCGTGCGGAGGGCGACGGCGTCGCGCGCCTGCATGTCGCGGCAAGGGGTGACGGCGTGGGCCGCACGCTGATATGGCGGCGACCAACGGAGGGCCAAGGTGAAGATCCTGATCGTCGAGGACGATGAACAAACCGCCAGCTATATCGCCAAGGGGCTGACCGAGGCCGGGTTCAACGTCGATCGCGCCACCAACGGGCGCGACGGGCTGTTCCATGCCATTGACGGCGGCTACGACTGTATCGTCATGGACCGGATGCTGCCGCAGATGGACGGCATGGCGGCGGTCGCGGCGATGCGGGCCGCCGGGGTCGCTACGCCGGTGCTGATCCTGTCGGCCATGGGATCGCCCGACGACCGGGTCGCCGGGCTGACCCAGGGGGCCGACGACTATCTGACCAAGCCGTTCGTGTTCGCCGAACTGCTCGCCCGCGTCCGGCTGCTGACCCGGCGGCAACAGGCGGGCGGGCCGGCGGTCGAGACGAAGCTCGTCTGCGACGATCTGGAGATGGATCTGCTTGCCCGGCGGGTGCGGCGGGGGACGCGGGTCATCGACCTGCAACCGCGCGAGTTCCGGCTGCTCGAATATCTGCTGCGCCATGCCGGGCAGGTGGTGACCCGCACCATGTTGCTGGAGGGCGTGTGGGACTATCATTTCGATCCGGGCAGCAACGTGACCGACGTGCATATCAGCCGGCTGCGGCGCAAGATCGACGAGGGTGAGGAACGCCGGCTGCTGCATACGGTGCGCGGGTCGGGCTATAAGCTGGGAGCCGACGCCTGATCCGGTGGAGCCGGTCGGCGACGCTGCGCTTTGCCGCGCTGGTGTTCGCGTTGCAGATTGCCGGGTCGGCGGTCGTGCTGTTGACGGTCCGGTCGATTACCGAAAAGCAGCTGACCGCCAATGCCACCGACGAGGCGGGGCGATTGCGCGCGACGCTGCTGGACGGATGGGCGTCGGGCGGGGTCGACCGGCTGGTGCGCGTCGCCGAGGCGCGGCTGGACCGGAGCGACCGGCCGCAATCGGTCGTGCTGGTGATCGGGCGCGACGGGCGGGTGCTGGCGGGCAATGTGGCGGCATGGCCCCCGAATGTCGTGATCGGACCGCCATCGACCATCGAAATCTTTCGCGTGGCGCGCAGCCAGCCGGAGGCGATGCGGGTGATCGGCACCGTCCTGCCCGATGGGACGCGGCTGCTGACCGGCCATGTGATCGAGGGCGAGCTGGCGTTCGTCGGCGCGATGGAGGCGGCGATGGTCGCGGCGATGGTCGTCGCGCTGCTGCTGGCCGCCCTGGCCGGATGGGCGGCGGCGCGGCTGATCGCGGCGCGGCTCGGGCGGACGGCACAGACGGTGGCGGCGGTGACGGCGGGCGATCTGGCGCAGCGGGTCGCGCTGGACGGGGGCAACGACGCGTTCGAGGCGCTGGGCCGGTCGGTCAATGCGATGCTCGACCGGATCGCGATGCTGGTCGGCGAGCTGAAGCTGGCGACCGATGGGCTGGCGCATGACCTGCGCTCCCCGCTGACCCGGCTGCGCGCGACGCTGGAACGCGCGCTGGCGGCGGCGGAGAGCGAGGAGGGGCGGGTCGCGGTGCTGCGGGCGATGGATGAGGGCGACCGGTTGCTCGGGATGCTCGACACCGCGCTGCGCATCACGCGGGCGGAGGCGGGCATCGGGCGGGAGGCGTTCCAGCCGGTCGACCTGTCCGCGCTGGTCGCCGATGTCGCCGACATGTTCGAACCGCTGGCCGAGGACCGCGGGCTGGCGATCCGCGTCGTGGATGGCGGCGGTGTGACCGTTCCCGCCAATCGCGAAATGATCGGACAGGCGGTGGCAAATATGGTCGATAACGCATTGAAATATGGCGCTGGTGTTATCCGGGTCGGCGTCGAGCAGGCGGAGGGCAGCGTGGCGATCATCGTTGCCGACGATGGTCCGGGTATCCCACCCGACCGGCGCGACGATGCGCTGCGGCGCTTCGGGCGACTGGATGCGGCGCGGACCGAAAGCGGGGCGGGCCTGGGCCTGTCGTTGGTTGCGGCGGTCGCGCATCTGCATGGCGGCACGCTGGAGCTGGGCGACAATGCGCCGGGGCTGGTCGCGCGGATGACGATCGCCGTGTAGGGTCAGGCGAGGCGGTGCGGGGTCGGGTCGCCGCGTTCGGCGACCAGTTGTCGATGGGCGATGGTCAGGCAGTCGCGATAGGACGCGGTCACGGAGTCGATTTCGGTGCCGGCAAGTTGCGTGACATGGGCGAGGGCGGCGTCTTCCGCCATGGTGGCCACCAGCGAGGCAGCGACGGTTTCGTCGAGGCCGAGGCGTGACAGCAGCATGCGGGTGGCCCGGACCCGCATGCGAAATTCGAAGTCGAGCAGGCGCGCGGTTTCATGCTCCGCCTTCTTGCGCATCGCCCGGCCCAGATCGAATACCATGAGCTATCAGCTAGGATGCCGGGAGGACTCGGGCAAGGTGGCGGTCGATGCTCCAAGGGGCTGCCTTTGCCGTGCCGTATTTCGCGGGAACATTCCTTGACCGGAAGGAGACGGGCGATGTGGGCGTTGCTTCTGTTGATGCAGGCGGGCACCGAACCGCCCGCGCGGATCGACCTGACGCCGCTGTCGCCCGAACCGAAATGCGGCAAGGCGGAAGACGACGGCGAGATCGTCGTGTGCGGCGAGCGCGACAGCCGCCGCTATCGCCTGAATGCCCCGCCCGCTGCGGCGGAAGAGCCGATGCGGGCGGAAGTGCGGATTGGTGACGCCAAGGCCGCGGTCGAGGGTGAGAGCGCGGCGCTGGGCAGCGGGATCACGATCCCACGA
This sequence comes from Sphingomonas sp. ABOLH, assembly GCF_003951715.1. Classification (NCBI taxonomy): domain Bacteria; kingdom Pseudomonadati; phylum Pseudomonadota; class Alphaproteobacteria; order Sphingomonadales; family Sphingomonadaceae; genus Sphingomonas; species Sphingomonas sp. ABOLH. The sequence goes on from NZ_QQWV01000004.1 coordinate 32,643, forward strand.
CTGATGGTGCGGCTGAAGATTCCCTTCTGACCTCACGCCGCCTCCACCCGGCCGCTGCGCTCCAGCTTTCCCCATCCGACCACGAACCCGCCGATCGCCGAGGCGATGGCGCGCAGCACGACCCAGTACATGATCTGCCGGTACACCAGCCGCTGCGCGACGAGCAGATGGGCGGGATAGCGCGTCTTGTTGCCGTCGAGCCGATAGGCGATCCAGCCGCAGAAGACGTCGATCGCGGTGAAGCACAGCCAGTACAGGCCCATCTGCCCGACATCGCCGCTGGTCTGTGCCCAGCCATGCTGCGCGACGCGGACGGCCGTGCCGACGATCGACAGGATCAGCGCGAGGTCGATCAGCGGCGAGATGGCGGCGAAGAAGATCTGGAACAGCCATGCCTGGGGCAGGCCGATCCGGGCGAGGCCAGCGGGCTTGCCGGTCAGCAGCACGCGGCGATGCTTCCACAGGCATTGCAGCGTGCCGAACGCCCAGCGATAGCGCTGCTTGGCGAGCGCCTTGAAGCTCTCGGGCGCTTCGGTCCACGCGACGGCGCGCGGGTCGTAGGTGACGCGCCAGCCGGCGCGCTGGATGGCGATGGTCAGGTCCTGATCCTCGGCCAGCGTGTCCTCCGGATAGCCGCCGACCGCATCCAGTGCCGCGCGCCGCCAGGCACCGACCGCGCCGGGCACCACCGTCATCGCATCGAACCCGGCGAGTGCGCGGCGTTCGAGATTCTGCGCGGTGATATATTCGACCGCCTGCCAGCGGGTGACGAGGTTCACCCGGTTGCCGACCCGCGCATCGCCCGCGACCGCCCCCAGCTTCGGATCGGCGAACCAGCGCGCCAGCCGGGCGATGGTCGTCGGTTCGAACTGGGTATCGGCGTCCAATGCGATGATCACCTCGCCCTCCGCCTGCAACAGCGCGCGGTTCAGCGCCGCCGCCTTGCCGCCATTGGCGAGCGTCAGCAGCGTGACGCGCGGATCGCGGGCGAAGCGGTCGCGCACGACGGCGCTGGTGGCGTCCTTCGACCCGTCATCGGCGACGATCACCTGCAGCCCCGGATAGTCGCTGGCCAGCACCCGCGCGACCGAATCGGCGATTACCCGCTCCTCATTATATGCCGGGATGATGACCGAGACGCTGGGATGATAGTCGGGCGGGGTCGGGCGCGTCCGCCGCGACTGGAACCATGCCAGCGCCGCCATCAGCACCGCGCGCGCCATGCCGAGACCGATGGCGAGGTAGAACAGCCAGGCGAGGCCGACCGCAATCGCCGCCAGCACGATGAAGATGGCGACATCGGTGCGGACCGCCGCGAGGTCGCGTCCGGTCACCGCCGGCATCGCGACGGCGCGCGGCACGCCGACCAGCTGCGATGCGGTGACGAAGTGATAGCCCTTCGCCTTCAGGATCGCGATGATTTGCGGCAGGGCATCGACCGTCTGCTGCCGGTCGCCGCCGCCATCGTGCAGCAGCACGACGTTGCGCGAACTGTCGGCGCTGGCGTCCTCGACCTGCTCCACCACCTGCCGCACGATCGCGTCGGTGCCCGGCCGCTGCCAGTCGTTGGGATCGACGTGCAGCCCGACGACGGTGTAGCCGAGGTCCTGCGCCAGCAGCGCGGGTGCGATTTCGTCCATCGTCGTCGGTTCGGCATCGCCGAAATAAGGCGCGCGGAACAGCGTGGTCGACCGGCCGGTATAGGCCTGAATCAGCCGCTGGGTGGCATTCAGCTCCAGCTTGGTCGTGCGTTCGCCGGTCGTGGCGAGGTTGGGGTGGGTGTAGCTGTGGTTGCCGATCTCGTCGCCATCGGCCACGATCCGCTGCAACAGCGCCGGATGTTCGAGCGCGTTTTCGCCGACGACGAAGAAGGTGGCGGGCACCCCGGCCTTTTCCAGCGCGTCGAGGATCGGCGGCGTCCACGTAGCGTCGGGGCCGTCGTCGAAGGTCAGCGCGATCGCCTTCGGATCGGCGCTGCCGGTGCGCTGCACGACATAGGGGGTAGGGAGCGCGGTGTAGCGTTCGTCGGCGATCATGCCGTCGCGGTCGAATTGCAGCAGGCGGTGGCCATCCGTCGGGCGGCTGGTGATGCGCAGCACTTCGCCCGATCCCTCGACATCGACATTGACCGCGCTTCGCAGGCGGCCGAGCCGCGGCACGCGCCCGGCGGTGCGGAAGGCGGCGAAATCGTTCCAGATGCCGGCATCCTCGCTGCCCAGTCGCCACAGCGCGACATCGTCCAGCCCCAACCGACGCAGCGCCGCCAGTTCGTTCCAGCTGGTCGCGGCGTCGAGCATCCACAGCTGATGGCGGCTGCCGCGTTCGTCGTCATAGGTGAAGCCGGCATTGCCGCTCGACCGGTCGAAGCCGACCGGGGCCGATGAGTCGTGCGCGGCGAGCCAGGCTTCCTCGATCGAGAGCGCATCGGCGCCGCCATCGTGCCAGTCATAGGCATAGCTGCCGAGCGCCACGACCAGCTTGTCGCGACCGACCTGGCGAATGGCCTGTTCGACCTGATCGACGAACCAGGGTTGCGACGCGATGGGGCCGGGGGTGCCGCTTTCCCAATGTTCGTCATAGGCCATCAGGATCACCCGGTCGGTGGCGCGGGCGATATCGGCCAGTCGCCATTCGGGATCGCCCGCCGGCGCGGTGACGGCGAGGATCGCGCCCTTGGGCAGGGCGGCGTGGAGCTGCGCGAGGAAGGCGGGATAGCGGGCGACCGCTGCGGCGGGCAGGCTTTCATAGTCCATGACCAGACCGGCGGCGTGATGCGCCTGCGCATAGCCGGCCAGCTGCGCCACCAAAGCCGCGCGGGCCTGCGGATCGGCCAGCATCTTTGCGGCCCCTGCGCCGTCCCAGTTTTCGTCGGTCAGGTTCTGCACCATCGGCAGCACCTTCGGCGCGTGGCGCGTGGCGGCCATGAGCTGTGTCAGGCGTGGATCGTCGATCGCATGGACCTGCTGCCCGACGACGGTGACGAAGGCCGGCACGACCCAGTCGAGGCCGGTCATGTGCCGCTGGAGCGACGACAGCCCGCCGGCGGTGTCGGGGACGTAGAAGCCGATGGTCAGCGGCGATCCCGGCGTCGGCGCGCTGGTGCGGGGCAGCCAGCGGCGATGGTTCGCCAACCCGTCGTTGCGCGGCGCGAAGGCTTCGCCATGCCGCCGCGCGAAGGGCAGGGGCATGCCGAGCGTGCGCGGCGTCAGTACGAGTGTCGTCGCAAAGGCGATCGCCGCCAGCACGACCGCCAGGATCAGCAGCGCGACCCCGCGCCTCGCCCAGATGCCGCGCCGGCCGGTGGGATCGAAGAAGATGGGCTTGCTCACGTGGCGGCGACCTCAATAACGACTGTGCCGGCCGCGTTACGGGATCGGGCCGCGCCGGGCGGTGAGCGCCACATGAATTTTTGGTCACGCGGGCAGGACGGCGCGTGATGCCGCTTTGCAACAGGTTGCGCATTCCGGATTATTGATGATCGATACGACCCGGCATGAATTGACAGCCCCCCGACAAAGCATAGGATGCCGCAATCACGGCGTTTTCCGGGCCGTTCGAAGTATAGGGGGATTTACATGGTACAGCGTCGATCGGCGGCTTTCCGCCGGATGGCTCGTTGCGCGTTGCTGACATCGGTGATGCCGTTCGCCGTGCAGGCACAGGCGCAGGAGCGTCCGACGGAGTCCGTCCATGCACCGCATGCCGGCACGATCTCCGCCGCACCGGTGAGCGTTGCTCCGATCGGCAGCGCGCCGGTCAGTGTCGCTCCGCTGGGCATTGCGCCGGGTGGTGTGATGCCGGGCGGGTCGTCGGTCGACGAGCCGCAGGTCGTCATCAACCCGCCGGGCACGCCCACGACGGCACGCGACCCGAACGACATCACCGGCGTCGGGCAGATGTTCATCAATCAGGGCGGCGGCAGCCTGAGCCTGTGCACCGGCACGCTGGTCAACCCGCGCATGGTGATCCTGGCGGCGCACTGCATGAACACCAGTCCGGCCAGCGCCTATGGCACCGAAACCGGCAACAAGCAGATGGCGTTCGGTTTCAAGGCCGATAACCTGCAGGGCGTGCGCGACTGGCTGTTCGGTAATCCCACGACCGGCGTGACCGCGTTCCGGTCGACCCCCGCCAATGCGATGTTCAACGTCAATCAGGTGTCGTACCTGACCGACTCGCTGAAGCCCGAAAATCGCGGCTTCCTGCAGGCCGACGTCGCCATTGCGACGCTCGACACGCCGGCGGTCGGTATCCCGGCATGGGCGCTGCTGTTCTCGGCACTGCCCGCGCCGTCGTCGATCAACAACGCCACCGGCACCGGCTATCATGTCGTCATCACCGGTTATGGCCGCAACGGTACCGGGCTGAACGGCGATACCGGCGGGATCGATTATCGTCGTCGCGTGGCGGAAAATTATCTCGGCGCGCTGACCTCGCTCAGCGATGTCGACCTGTTCCTCTATGGCGACACGGCGCGGACGCTGAACCAGAACCTGTACATGACCGACCTCGACGATCCGCGTCGCGGCACGGCGTCGGCCAGCCGGTTCGACTTCAACCTGTTCAAGGACAATGCGCTTCCGAACGAAGGCATCACCGCCGGCGGCGATTCGGGTGGTCCGCTGATCCTCGACAAGACGTATAGCAAGCCGGTCGTGCTGGGCGTACTCTCGGGCGGCACGCGCTATTATGCCGCGCAGCCGTCGTCGTCCTACGGCACGACGTCCTTCTATCAGCCGCTCTATCTCTATTGGGACTATATCGTCGCCTCGAACCCCTACCGCTATGTCAGCGCGAAGGCGGGCGATGCGAAGTGGACCGACGCGACCCATTGGCAGACCGAGCTCGACCCGAGCTATCAGGTGATCCAGAACGGCAAGCTGGTGAACGGCGTGCCGACCACCGCGGGCCAGGGTGAGGCCGGATCGGGCGGCGATTTCGGGCAGCTGTGCTTCGAAAGCGCGTCGAGCTCGATCTGCAAGGATTTGGCGACCGGCATCTATTACCAGAACGGCGTGGCGGTCGCGCAGGACCCGGTCGACCGCGGTCCCGCCGCGGTGGCGCGTGCCGCCGCGACTTTGGCCAACGGCCTGCCGGGTGCGACCAACTTCGTCCCCAACAACACGAACCCGGTAAAGGCGTCGGGCATCGTCGGACGCTATTTCGACGTGACGCTCGGCGCGGCGGGTACCACGACGCTCGATACCAGCGTCACCATCGACCGCCTGTCGATCGCCAACAGCCAGGCGCGGTTGAACGTCACCAGCACCGGCTCGCTCACCAGCCTGATCGAGATCAACCAGCTGAACGGCCAGACCATCGTCGACGGCCGCGTGGCGACCGGCGGGGATTATTTCCTGCTGGGCGGGTTGCTCAGCGGTTCGGGCCGGGTCGATTCGCGCTTCCTAACGAGTGTCAGCGGCACGATCGCGCCGGGCACGATCGGGACGATCGGCACGCTGACCATCGGCGGCAACCTGATCCTGGCGTCGGGCACGCAGCTGGCGATCGACATCGGCAACAATGGCGCGTCGGACAGGATCGCACTGGTCCGCAACGGCACCACCGACGGGCTGGCTAGCATCGGCGGATCGGTGCTGTTCAATCCGGTGGCGGGCAGCACGATCCGCTATAACGACAGCTACACGATCCTGACCGCCGCCGGCGAAATCCGTGGCCGCTTTGCCCAGCCGGGGGCGCTTAGCGCGATCCTGCGGCCGGTGCTGAGCTACACCGCCAACAGCGTGACCGCGCGGATCGATGCCGGCAGCTATGCGAGCGTCGTCGCGCAGACGCCGATCCAGACCGCCTATGCCCAACTGCTCGACCAGAACCGCAGCAACTATGCGGCGGTGGCGGGCGCTTACGGCATTCTCGACCTGCAGAGCCAGGCCGGGATCCAGGCGTCGCTGGAGGGTCTTGCCCCGCGTAGCGAGACGACCAAGCGCGCGATCGGCACGGTGGCGATGGACAATGTCGCCCGCTTCTATCGCGAACGGCTGGCGGCGATCGATCCGGCGCAGCCGCTGGGTGGCACGCTGGCGGTGATGGGGCGGCCGAGCGATGTGGTGGTGGGGGCAGTGATGGCCCCGACCATGGGCGTCGCGGCACAGACCGATGCGTCGGTCACCTCGATCCGCGAGGGCGTGCTGCCCGACGATGCCAGTGCGTTCCTCGCGGGCGGCTATATCCGCGGCAGTTCGCCGGGGATGCCGGGCACGAACCCGGCATCGGGTCGCGACGAGTTCGACGGCTTCTACATCGCGGGCGGCGTCGAAAAGGCGCTGTCGGATACCGCCGTGCTCGGCTTCGGCCTGTCGTACAGCGATGTCGACGGGCAGCAGCGCTTTGGCCAGCAGGCGCGCGGCGAGCTGATCCAGGGGACGCTGTACGGCAAGGTGCAGGCGCCGATGGGCGTCACCGTCGATGCGCAGTTCGGTGCGGGCGTCTATCAGGCGCGCACCAGCCGTAACGTGACGCTGGGCACCACGCCCTTCACGCTGCGCGCCCGCGACAATGCGCTGGCGCTGTCGGCGGAAGTCGGCGCGGGCTATCTGTTCGGCACCGACCAGCTGCACATCGGCCCGCGCGTTGCGGTTCGTGCCAGCCAGCTGGGCTTCACCCCGACGGTCGAAACCGGCGGCGGTCCGGCGCTGCGCTACGATGCAGACAACTACACCAGCCTCCAAGGCCGCGCCGGTGCGGTGCTCGACGGAGCGTTCGGCGGCTTCCGTCCGTTCGCCTCGGCCTATTATGTCCGGGAGTTCGAGGATCGCGCGGCGTTCTTCACCGCGAACTTCGCGAACGGCATCGGGCCGAGCGTGGCGTTCGCGCTGCCCAGCCGCGACGATGAATGGGGTGAGATCGGCGGCGGCTTCGCGTTCGGCAGCGACAAGGTCGAATTCTCGGTCGCGGCCGACACGACGATCGAACGCGACATCCGCAACCAGTCGTATCGCGGTACGGTGAAGGTGCGCTTCTGATGGGTAGCAGCCGGCGCGTGTGAGCGCGCCGGTCGTTTGCGTGAACGGAGAGAAGGCGGCGGTCCAGGTGGTCTGCCGCCTTCTTGTTTGCGCGCGGTAGGGTGCTGGGCGAACGGGATCGGGAGCGGGCCACCAGATCGCTTCACCACCGCGGAGGTGATCGGCGGTCCCGACTTGTGGCGATCGGCGAGGAAGCGGGACCCCGGGTCAAGCCCAGGGTGACGACGATATGGCGTCTTCGATCAGGAACAGCGCCGCAACGGGTGAATGCCACTGCGTCGAGCGCAGGATCGGCCGAAACGCGCCAGGCGTTCTGCTACGATGGGGAGGACCCTTCCGGCCGGTCTGGGGAGAATGGTGGACGCACTTGGGCTCGAACCAAGGACCCGCTGATTAAGAGTCAGCTGCTCTACCAACTGAGCTATGCGTCCATTCGCTGGACAGGTGGTGGACGCACTTGGGCTCGAACCAAGGACCCGCTGATTAAGAGTCAGCTGCTCTACCAACTGAGCTATGCGTCCGTCGCCTGGGCGATGGGGCGGGCCGGGCTGGCCGATCCGCCGTTGGAGCGGCGCCTTTAGCGAACCTTTGGCCCCACGCAAACCCTATTTTTCAGATTTCCGAAAAATAGCGTCAGAACCGGACGCGATCACGATTCTCCCGGTCGATCGCCATCAGGATGCCGATGCAGCCGAGCACCGTCATCTGGGCCGATCCGCCATAGCTGACCAGCGGCAGGGGGATGCCGACGACCGGAGCCAGCCCCATGACCATGCCGAGATTGATCGCGACATAGAAGAAGATCGTCGTAGCGAGCCCGCCCGCGACCAGCTTCGAGAAACGCCCCTCCGCGCGGACGCCGACGCCGACGCCCCAGCGCACCAGCAGGATGAAGGCGGTGATGAGCAGCACGCCGCCGACCAGCCCCCATTCCTCCGCCATGGTCGCGAACACGAAGTCGGTATGCCCCTCGGGCAGATAGTCGAGATGGCTCTGCGTGCCGTTCAGGAACCCCTTGCCAAAGATGCCGCCCGACCCGATCGCGATCTTCGACTGGCTGATATGATAGCCGGTGCCGAGCGGGTCGCTTTCGGGGTTGAGGAAGATCAGCACGCGGTTCTTCTGATATTCGTGCAGCAGGAAGTTGAAGGCGAGCGGCGCGGCGATGGCGACGCCCAGCGCACCGCCGACGAACAGTCGAAGCGGCAGGCCGGCGAGGAACATCACCGTCAGGCCGCCTGCGGTAATCATCAGCGCGGTGCCGAGGTCGGGCTGAAGCATGACCAGCACGACCGGGATTCCCAGCATCGCCGCCGCCGGCCACACCGCACCGAAGCGACGTATCTCACCCGCCGGCAACAGGTCGTAGAAGCGTGCCAGAGCCAGCACGATGGCGGGCTTCATGAATTCCGATGGCTGTACCCGGATGAAGCCGAGGTCGAGCCAGCGCTGCGACCCGCCCTTCACCGCGCCGACCAGTTCGACCAGCACCAGCATCACGGTGATGACGGCATAGGCGGGCAGGGCGATCCCCTGCCAGAAGCTCATGCGGATGCGGGAAATGCCGATGGCCGCCAACAGGAAGATGGCGAAGGCCAGCCCCTGTCGCGACGCCCAGGGCTGTACGCTGCCGCCAGCCGCCGAGAAGAGGACGACCAGCCCGAACCCGCCGATCGCCAGCAACAGGAACAGGACGCGCCACGGCAGCTTCGCCAATGGTGCCGGAACGAAGCCCAGCCCGTGCGAGGTCGTCTGGTTGATGCGCTTCATTCGGTCCGTTCAGTCACGTTGGATTGGGCCACCGCGGTGTCGGGGGCGCTCTGGTTGGCGGCGGTGTCGACGACGTTGGTCGTCGCGCCCTCGACATCGGCCGGTGTCGCGGGAACGGTGGTGACCGGTGCGGTCTGTTCGGCCTCGAACGCCTTCCACTGTGCCGCCATCCGGGTCTGGACGTCGCCGCCCCATTCGCGCTCCAGCGGTTCGAGCCGGGCCATCGCCTTGTCACGGTCGAACAGCCATGAGAGAATGTCGCTGGCGATCGGCGCGGCGGTATAGATATGGCCGGAATGCTCCAGCACGACCGATACGGCGTAGCGCGGCGCGGCGGCGGGGGCGTAGCCGATGAACAGCGAGTGGTCGCGCATCCGGAACGGGATCGCGCTATCACCCAGCACACCGGTGCGACGCTCCGCCATGGTAATGCGACGCACCTGCGCGGTGCCGGTCTTGCCGGCCAGCTGGATGCCCTCCGGCAGCCCCTGAAAGCGCGATCGGCCGGCGGTGCCGCCGCCATTGACCACCGCCCAGGTCGCTCGGTGCACCGTCGCCAGCATTTCCGGATCGATCCCCATCGAGGGCGCCGGCTTATGGGCGGTATCGAGCAGCAGGCGCGGCACGACCTCGCGCCCCTGCGCCAGTCGCGCAGCCATCACCGCCAGCTGCAGCGGGTTGCTCAGGACATAGCCTTGCCCGATCGACGCGTTGACCGAGTCGGCGACGGTCCATTTCTGCTTATATTTCCGCAGCTTCCACGCGCTGTCTGGCACGGTGCCATAACGTTGCGACTGGAACGGAAGCTCGAATTTCTGCCCCAGTCCCATCTGTCGCACGGTGGTCGCGAACGCGTCGTAGCCCAGTTCGCGGGCCATGGTGTAGAAATAGATATCGCAACTCTGTGCTACCGCCCCGATCAGGTCGAGCGGGCCATGGCCACCACGCTTGTGGCAGTGGAAGCGGCCGGTGCCGACCTGCAACACGCCCGAACAGGTGACGCGGCGGTGAGGATCGACGCCGGCCTTCATGATGGCAAGGCCGTGCATCGGCTTGACCGTCGATCCGGGCGGATACAGCCCCTGCAGCGTCTTGTTCATCAGCGGGATATGGTCGTCGCCCGACAGCATCTTCCATTCGAGCCGGCCGATCCCGTCCGAAAAACTGTTGGGGTCGTAGGCGGGCATCGACACCATCGCCAGCACGTCGCCGGTAACCGCGTCCATCACCACCGCCGAGCCGGAGTTCGGCCCCAGCCGGCGGGCGGCATATTCCTGTAGCCCGAGATCGATGGTCAGGCGGACATTCTTACCCTGCTTGTCGGGCCGCGTGTCGAGTTCGCGCACGATCTGGCCGCGCGCCGTCACCTCGACGCGCTTGGCGCCCGCCGTCCCGCGAAGCTGCGATTCCAGCGTCTTTTCAAGGCCATCCTTGCCGAGTTTGAAACCCGGTGTGACCATCAACGGGTCGCGGGTTTCCTTGAACTGTTCGGCGGTCGCAGCGCCGACATAGCCGGTGATATGCGCGACCGCGGCGCCCGGTGGATAGCTGCGCGAAAAACCGCGGGTAGGCTGGACGCCGGGGAGTTCGGGCAGGCGGACGCTGACCGCCGCGAAGCGTTCCCAGTCGAGATTCTCGGCGACCTGGACCGGGGTGAAGTTGCCGGCGCGCTTCAGGCCGGTCTGGATGCGGGCCATGTCCTCCGGCGTCAGTGCCAGCAACTGCCGCAGTTCGCCGAGCACCCGGTCGCGATCCTCCAGCCGGTCGGGGATCAGGTCGACCCGGAAATCGGTGCGATTGTTGGCGATCGGCGCGCCGTGGCGATCGATGATCCACCCACGGCGGGGCGGGATCATGGTCAGGTTGACGCGGTTGCTTTCGGCGAGGAGGTTATAGCGCTCGTTCTCGGCGACCGACAGCCATGCCATCCGCCCCGCCAGCACGACGCCCACCGCCACCTGCGCCCCGCCCAGCACCATCGCGCGCCTGGAAAAGCTGAAAGCCTGTGCGGCCTCGGTGACGATCCTGCTCATTCATCCTCGCTACCACCAAGTGCGGTACATAGCCTTGTGGCGGCCGGGAACAACGCTATCGATACGACGATCTGAAACAAAAGCACGGTATCGACCTGCGCCGACAGCCGGGTGGCAAAAGCTCGGCCGGCGACGAGGCAGAGGGCGATCGACCCGCCGGCGAGCAGCCAGTCCTGCCAGAAATCGCGGGTAACGAGACGGGTATCGACCAGATCGAGCATCAACGAGCAAAGCTGCCACAACAGCACCGCACTGCCCAGCGGCTGGCCGCTCACCAGGTCGTCGAACAGGCCGAGCGGTGCTGCCGCCCAGACGGGCAGCGCGCCCGGTCGAAGCAGCCGCCAGCCGAGGAACATCAACAGGCCGAAGGGCGGCAGGAACGGCACGGTGGCGACGACCGGCAACAGCGTGACGAGCGAACCGGCGAGGATGCTCGCGACCGCCTTGCGCGTGAGCACGCGTTCGGCGCGACCGTCGTCGGGGCCGAGCAGCTTCATTCGGCGGCGGGCGTCGGGGTCGGCGTGGCGCTAGGGGTCGGGCGGGGAACCGGTGCGGGCAGGAACGCGCGCTCGACCAGTGCGAAATCCAGCCCGTCGGGTTCGGCGAACACACGGGCGGGTGCCACATCGCGCTGGCTGCGCGAGACGCGGGCGACCGGCACGCCCGGCGGATAGATGCCGCCGGTGCCCGAGGTGACGAAGACATCGCCGGCCAGCAGCGGCGCGTTGACGACGCCGGCGGTGCGGACCTCGACCATGCCGTTGCCGACGCCGGCGACGATCGCCGACAGTCCGTCGCGCGTGCGACGCACCGGCACGATGCTTTCGGGATCGATGATCAGCAGCACGCTGGCGGTGTTGGGGCTGGTTTCGACGATGCGCCCGATCAGGCCGTTGGGTCCGCGCACCGGCTGTCCGCGCATCACGCCCTGTCGCGACCCCGCGTTAAGCGTCGCGAAGCGGCGGGTGCTGCTGGCCGAACTGTTGACCAGACGGGCGGTAATCACCGGAGCGGCCGACCGGTCGCGCAAGGCGAGGAGCGTGCGCAGCCGGGCGTTTTCGCGGTTCAGCAGCCGCGCCTGCATCAGGTAGCGGCGGGTCGCCTCCTCCCGCGCGCGCAGACGGCGGTTCTCCGACACCGCGCCGAAATAGTCGCCGATCCCTGCGGGCACCGATGCCACTCCGTCCCACACCCAGTCGGCGCCTGAGGAAATCGGGGTCGTCGCCTCCCGCATCGCCCCGCGCAGCGCGGAGAAGGCGCGGGGATCGATGATCGAGATCAGCAGCAGGATCGCCCCGACGAGCGCGCCGCTTGCCGCCAGCACGTACCCGGCGAACACCGTATATTGCGCCCGCCGCGAAAAGCCCGGACGGTGGTTGCGTGGCGGCGCCATGCCCCCCAATCCCTATGTCAGACGGCGAGCAGGACGCCCTTGTAGATCGGATCCTCCAGCGCGCGACCGGTGCCGAGCGCGACGCAGGTCAGCGGGTCTTCGGCGACCGTCACCGGCAGGCCGGTTTCGTCGCGGAGCACTTCGTCGATACCCTGCAGCAGCGCGCCGCCGCCGGTCAGCACGATACCCTGGTCGACGATGTCTGCGGCCAGTTCGGGGGCGGTGTTTTCCAGCGCGATGCGGACGCCCTCGACGATCGCGGCGACCGGTTCGGACAGCGCCTCGGCGATCTGGCCCTGGTTGATCTGGATTTCCTTCGGCACCCCGTTCACGAGGTCGCGACCCTTGACGTAGATCAGCGTGCCGATGCCGTCGGCCGGCGGCTTTGCCGTGCCGACTTCCTGCTTGATGCGCTCGGCCGTGGCTTCGCCGATCAGCAGGTTGTGGTTGCGGCGGACATAGCTGACGATCGCTTCGTCCATCTTGTCGCCGCCGACCCGGACCGAGGTCGAATAGGCGAGGCCGCGCAGCGACAGGACGGCGACTTCGGTCGTGCCGCCGCCGATGTCGACGACCATCGACCCGATCGGTTCGGTCACCGGCATGTCGGCACCGATCGCGGCCGCCATCGGTTCCTCGATCAGCCAGACCTGCGATGCGCCGGCGTTCGAGGCTGCGTCACGGATCGCGCGGCGTTCGACGCTGGTCGAGCCCGAGGGCACGCAGATCACGATCTGCGGCCAGCGGATGAAGCGGCGCTGGCCATGCACCTTCTGGATGAAGTGCTTGATCATCTGTTCGGCGACGTCGAGGTCGGCGATGACGCCGTCGCGCATCGGGCGGATCGCCTCAATCGAGCCGGGGGTCTTGCCCATCATCAGCTTGGCGTCGTCGCCGACCGCCTTCACCCGCTTGACCCCGTTCAGCGTCTCGACCGCCACTACCGACGGTTCGTTCAGCACGACACCGCGACCCCGCAGGTACACCACCGTATTGGCGGTGCCGAGGTCGATCGCCATATCATGCGACATGAACTTGAAGAAACGCGAGAAGGCCATCGATACTTCCGTCCTTATCCGCGTGTCCCGACGCGGCGGTTCGCAGCTTGTACCTCGACCCGTCCGACCGGGGTTCCAGTCGGTTGCCAGATGGCGGAAGCGGGTCGCGGGATGGCGCCGCTTGGGCTAGAGCGACCCCCATGTCAATACGCCGTCTGCCCGAGCATCTAGTCAACCGCATCGCTGCGGGAGAAGTGGTGGAACGCCCCGCTTCCGCGCTGAAAGAACTGGTCGAGAACGCGATCGACGCCGGCGCCGGCCGCATCCTCGTCCGCCTGGCGGGCGGGGGCATCGATTTGATCGAGGTTAGCGACGATGGCTGCGGCATGGGGCCGGCCGACATGGCGCTCGCGTTGGAACGGCATGCGACCTCCAAGCTGCCCGACGACCGGATCGAAGCGGTCACGACGTTGGGTTTTCGCGGCGAAGCGTTGCCGTCGATTGCCAGTGTCGCGTGCCTGTCGATCGAGAGCCGCCCGGCCGGGGCGGAGGGGTGGCTGCGCACCGTCGACAATGGTGAGGTGGTCGAGGATCGCCCCGCCGCGGTCCCGCCGGGCACGCGCATTCGGGTCGAGGGGCTGTTCGCCCGCGTGCCGGCGCGGCGCAAGTTCCTGCGCTCGCCCCGGTCGGAATTCGCGGCCTGTGTCGATCAGGTGCGGCGACTGGCGATGGCGCGACCCGATATCGCTTTCACCCTCGAACATGACGGGCGCCGGATATTGGGCGTGCAGGCGGGCGAATCGCGGCCGGAACGCGTCGCGGCGCTGACCGATCGCGCGCTGGCGATGAACTCGGTCGGGCTCGACTGGGAACGCGAAGGGATGCGGCTGGGCGGCGTCGCCGGGCTGCCGACCTTCCACCGGGGCGTCGCGGACCATCAATATCTGTTCGTCAATGGCAGGCCGGTGAAGGACCGCCTGCTGTCGGGCGCGGTGCGCGGTGCCTATGCCGAAATGCTGGCGCGGGACCGGCATGCGGTGGTCGCGCTGTTCCTCGATGTCGATCCCGACCTTATCGACGTCAACGTCCATCCGGCCAAGACCGAGGTGCGCTTTCGCGATCCGGCGGCGGCGCGCGGGCTGATCGTCGGTGGCTTGCGGCGCGCACTCGACGAGGCGGGGTTTCGCGCGGTGCAGCGTCCCGCCGCCGATGCGATGGCGGCATGGACGACCGAGCCGGTGGCGCCGGTGACGGCCCCGGCAATGCCGTTGCCGCCGCTTGCCGAGACGAGCGTGTCCCCGGGCTTCGCCTTTCACGACAAGCGTCCGACGTTCTTCGCGCCGCCGCCCCAGGCGCGCGCTGAGGTGGCCGTCGAGCCTCCGCCGGCCTCGACGGAATTTCCGCTGGGCGCGGCGCGCGGGCAGGTCGCGCGAAGCTATATCGTGGCGGAGGCCGAGGACGGGCTGGTGCTGGTCGACCAGCATGCCGCGCACGAACGGCTGGTGCTGGAGCGGATGCGGGCGGCAATGGCGACGGGCGGCGTGGCACGGCAGGCGCTGCTGATCCCCGAAGTGGTCGAGCTGGACGAGATCGCGTGCGACGCGCTGGAGGACAAGGCGGAGGAACTCGCCGAATTCGGACTGGAGGTGGAACGGTTCGGCCCGCGCGCGATGCTGGTGCGTGCCGTGCCGGCGATGCTGGGGCAGGGCGACGTCATCGGCCTCGTCACCGACCTTGCCGACGAAATCCGCGCGCATGATGCCGCGCTGTCGCTGAAAGAGCGGATCGACCATGTCGCGGCGACCATGGCGTGTCATGGATCGGTTCGCGCCGGGCGGGTGTTGTCGGTGGTCGAGATGAACGCCCTGCTGCGCGAGATGGAGGTCACGCCGCATTCGGGCCAGTGCAACCATGGTCGACCGACGTGGATCAAACTGGCGCATGGCGATATCGAGAAGCTGTTCGGACGGAAATAGGAAGTAGCGCCATGAAGTTCACCGAAGCCGCCGGCGCCAACCCGACCGATGCGATGCGGGTGCTGGGACGGCCGACCGATCGGATCGAAGGGCCGTTGAAGGTCAGCGGACGGGCAACCTATGCCGCCGAGTTCGCGGTGGCGGGGCAGGTCTATGGCGTGGTCGTCGGCACGACGATCGCGACCGGGCGAATCGTGTCGATCGACGCGGCGGACGCCTTGGCAGCGCCGGGCGTGCTGGCGGTGGTGACACACGAGAATGCCGGGCCGCTGGGTATCGGCGAGGATCACAAGGTGCCGATGCTTGCCGGGCCGCAGGTCGATCAACTCGGCCAGGCGGTGGCTTAGGTAGTGGCCGAAAGTTTCGAGGCGGCACGCGCGGCTTCGAAGCTGGTACAGGTCGACTATTCGGCGGCGGACGGTGCCTTCGATCTGGCGGACGCGGCCGCGCGCGGGGCGGACAAGCCGTTCCGGTCGAACGGACATGGCGATTTCGACCGTGCCTTTGCCGATGCGCCGGTGCAGGTCGATGCGACCTACACCACGCCCGATCATGCCCACGCGATGATGGAGCCTTACGCGTCGATCGCGGCGTGGGAGGGTGACGCGCTGACGCTGTGGACCGCGAACCAGATGGTCGACTGGGCGGCACGCGACATGGCGAAAATATTGAAGATGCCGAAGGACAAGGTGCGGATCGTCGCGCATCATGTCGGTGGCGGCTTCGGCGGTAAGCTGTGGGTCCGTGCCGATGCGGTGTTGGCTGCCGTCGCCGCGCGGCAGGTTGGGCGGCCGGTCAAGGTTGTGCTGTCCCGGCCACAAATGTTCAACAACACCACGCACCGGTCGTCGACGATCCAGCGACTGCGGCTGGGCGCGGCGGCAGACGGGCGGTTGCAGGCGATCGCGCATGAAAGCTGGTCGGGCGATCTGCCCGGCGGCAGTCCGGAGGGTGCCGGCGCGCAGACGCGGCAGCTCTATGCCGCGCCGAATCGTCGGGTGGTCGAATGGCTCGCCGAGCTGAACCTGCCCGAATCCAGCGCGATGCGGGCGCCGGGCGAGGCTGTCGGGATGATGGCGATCGAAGCGGCGATGGACGAGCTTGCCGAAAAGCTGGCGATCGACCCGGTCGAACTGCGCGTGCTGAACGATACGCAGGTCGACCCGGAAAAGCCCGAGCGCCGCTTTTCGCACCGCGATCTGATCGGGTGCCTGCGCGAGGGGGCAGAGCGTTTCGGATGGCGCGAGCGTAATCCGGTTCCGGGCCGGCGACGTGAGGGGCGCTGGCTGGTGGGCGTGGGCATGGCGGCGGCGTATCGCGGCAACATGGTGTTGAAGTCGGCGGCGCGGGTCGGGATTGCCGGCGATGGCCGGGTGACGGTCACGACCGACATGACCGATATCGGCACCGGCAGCTATACGATCCTGGCGCAGACCGCCGCCGAGATGCTGGGCGTCGAGCTGGATCAGGTGACGGTCCGGCTGGGCGAATCGAGCTTCCCGGTGTCCGCGGGGTCGGGGGGGCAGTTTGGTGCGAACAGCTCGACGGCGGGGGTCTACGCCGCCTGCGTGGGGCTACGCGACCGGATCGCCGAGGCGGTCGGGTTCCACCCCGCGACGGCGCGCTTCGCCGAGGGCCGGGTGTGGTCGGGCAACCAGTCGGTCGCGCTGGGCGAGGCGGCGGGCGGTGCGGGAATCGAGGTTGAGGACCGGATCGAGTTCGGCGACCTGACGAAGAAGTTCGTGCAGGCGACCTTCGGCGCGCATTTCGTCGAGGTCGGCGTCGACGCCGATACCGCGGAGGTTCGCGTCCGCCGGATGCTGGGCGTTTTTGCCGCCGGACGCATACTGAACCCGAAGGCAGCACGCAGCCAGATATTGGGCGCGATGACGATGGGCGTGGGCGCGGCGTTGACCGAGGAACTGGTCGTCGATCCGCGGCTGGGCGGGTTCATCAATCACGACCTCGCCGAATATCATGTCCCGACCCATGCCGATATTCCGCATCAGGAAGTCGTGTTCCTTGACGAGACAGACCCTTATTCGTCGCCGATGAAGGCGAAGGGCGCGGGCGAGCTGGGCATTTGCGGCGTCGGCGCGGCGGTCGCGAACGCGGTGTACAATGCCTGTGGGGTGAGGGTTCGGGAGTATCCGATTACCGTCGACAAGGTGTTGGTGGGGTTGGAGTAAATCTATTGTCCGTCATTCCCGCGAAGGCGGGAATCCATACGCGCCAGCAGTTCGTTCTAAGCCGAAACGGTAGCGGCAATGGATTCCCGCCTTCGCGGGAATGACGAAGGAGAGGCCGAAACCGGTCGCTCTCGTCAGCCTGAAACAGGCCGGGATGACGGTGGGGTTACGCCGCTACCTTGCGGCGCTCCGCCATCTCGTCGTTGAGCATCTCGGCCAGCAGAAATGCCAGTTCGAGGCTCTGCCCGGCGTTGAGGCGCGGGTCGCAGTGGGTGTGATAGCGATCGGCCAGCGCCTGTTCGGTGACCGCGATCGCGCCGCCGGTGCATTCGGTGACGTTCTGCCCGGTCATTTCGGCATGGATGCCGCCGGCATGGCTGCCTTCCGCACGGTGCACGGCAAAGAAGCCGCGCACTTCGGCAAGGATGCGGTCGAACGGCCGCGTCTTGTAGCCGGTCGTCGCCTTCACCGTGTTGCCGTGCATCGGGT
This sequence comes from Sphingomonas sp. ABOLH, assembly GCF_003951715.1. Taxonomy (NCBI): domain Bacteria; kingdom Pseudomonadati; phylum Pseudomonadota; class Alphaproteobacteria; order Sphingomonadales; family Sphingomonadaceae; genus Sphingomonas; species Sphingomonas sp. ABOLH. The sequence continues at coordinate 50,474 of NZ_QQWV01000004.1, forward strand.
CGCACGACCACACGACCTTGTGCCCTTCGCGCTGCACCGCGCGGACCAGCTTGGGCAGTCCGGCTTCGATCTTGTCGTGACCATAGCGCGTAATCAACGTCATCCGTCCGGCGATGCGGTTCGGGTTGAGCGTGTCGAGCATGCGCAGCAGCGCGTCCGGCTCGAGCGTCGGGCCGCACTTGATGCCGATCGGATTGCCGATGCCGCGCAGGAATTCGACATGCGCCGATCCGTCGAAGCGGGTGCGGTCGCCGATCCACAGGAAATGCGCCGAGGTGTCGTACCAGTCGCCGGTCAGTGAATCCTGCCGGGTCAGCGCCTGCTCGTAGGGCAGCAGCAGCGCTTCGTGGCTGGTGTAGAAGCTGGTCGCCTTCAGCTGCGGCACGCTGTCGGCATCGATGCCGCATGCCGCCATGAAGTCGAGCGCCTCGCCGATACGGTCGGCGACATCGGCATATTTCTTGGCCCAAGGCGACCGGCCCATGAAGTCATGGGTCCAGCGATGCACCTGATGCAGGTTCGCATAGCCGCCGGTCGCGAAGGCGCGCAGCAGGTTGAGCGTCGCCGCCGCCTGCGAATAGGCGCGGATCATCCGTTGCGGATCGGGCACGCGGCCTTCGGCGGTGAAGGCGATGTCGTTGATATTGTCGCCGCGATAGCTGGGCAGTTCGACGCCATCGACCGTTTCGGTATCGGCCGAGCGCGGCTTGGCGAACTGTCCAGCCATGCGCCCGACCTTCACCGTCGGCAGCTTCGACGCGAAGGTCAGCACCACCGCCATCTGGAGGATGACGCGGAAGGTGTCGCGGATGTAATTCGGATGGAATTCGGCAAAGCTCTCGGCGCAATCGCCACCCTGCAGCAGGAACGCCTTCCCCTCCGCCACCTGCGCCAGTTCGGCGGTCAGGTTGCGCGCTTCGCCGGCAAAGACGAGCGGCGGATAGCTGGCGAGCTGCGCGGTCGCGGCATCGAGCGCCTGTGCGTCGGGATAGGTCGGGAGCTGGCGCGCTTCGGCGGATTTCCAGCTGTCGGGGGCCCAGATTGCGGCCATGTCACATTCCATCCAAGTCGGTTCGGGCAATTCCCATGCGCGAAACGGACCGTTCGCGCAATGAAGGAAAGGTTCATCGCCCCGATCGACCGCTTCGATCAGCCATAGCGATGCTGGAATTCCTCATGGTCCATGACGAGGTAGCGGATCGCGTCGATCAGCGCCCACGGCCCGGTGACGAAAAGCCCGACCAGCGTGCAGCTGAGCAGCAGCATGACGATGCCCGACCCCGTGCGACCGAGATAGAAGCGGTGGACGCCGAGCGTGCCGAGGAAGAAGGCGAACAGCACGGCCGCGACCTTGTCCTTGCGCGGACGCCGGCGGGCCGGATCGGGGGCGGGGCGCGGCGCGACGGTGCCCGGCACATGGTAGATGCGCAGCGCGCGACCGTTCGAGACCTCGAAATCCACCTGCGCGCCGACTGCCGGGCCGATCCGGTCGGACCAGTCGTCGGGTTCGAACCAGTAACGCTGTCCATCGTCGCCGGCGATACGCCCTTCGCGTCCGTTCCGATCAACGCCCAGCACCTGTCCCCGCATATCGACCCCCGATGATTCGCGGGCAGGGGTATGAAGGCGAAGCGGGGCCGGGAGCAAGGGGTTCGGGCAGGTTGGTGAACCGCCGGCCGGTATATGATCCCGGCGCGCGTCCTACCGCCCGTAGAGGAAGAAGCGTTACCCCGGCTCAAGGCCGGGGTGAGGGGCGGCTAGGCCAGCGTCGGGCGCCAATCCCAGCCGAGCGGGTCGCCGTCCATGACCTCGACCCCCGCCGCCATCAGTTCGTCGCGGATCGCGTCGCTCGCGGCGAAATCCTTGGCAGCACGGGCTTCCTTGCGGTCGGCCAGCCGCGCCTCGATCGTCGCAGCGTCGATCGTAGCATCGGCCGGGCGGACGCGCAGGTCGGCGCGGTCGAGGGTGGCGAGGCCGAGCCCGAGCACCGCGTCGAAGTCGGCGAGCGCGGCGAGGCGGTCGGCGGGCGTCAGCTTCTTGTCCGCCAGCAATTCGTCGAGCACCGGCAGCGCGCGCGGGGTGTTGAGGTCGTCGGACACAGCCGCATCGAGCCGCTCGCGATAGGCCGCCGCCTTGGCCGCGTCGCCTTCGCCGCTCGCGCGGGACCGCAGCGCGGCGACGGTCATCACCAGTCGCTTCAACCGCGTCAGCGCCGCGAGCAGATTGTCGGCCGAAAATTCCAGTTCCGAGCGATACTGCGCCGACAGGCACATCAGCCGGTAGGCGAGCGGATGCACGCCGTTGTCGATCAGCGTCTGGAGCGTGGTGAAGTCGCCCTTCGACTTCGACATCTTGCCCGATCGTTCGACAAGGAAGTTGTTGTGCATCCAGAAGGCGGCACCACTGTCGGCACAGCCGCAATAGGCTTGGTTCTGGGCGATTTCGTTGGGGTGGTGGATTTCGCGGTGGTCGATGCCGCCGGTGTGGATGTCGAAAGGCGCGCCGAGATATTTGATGCTCATGACCGAGCATTCGAGGTGCCAGCCGGGCGCACCCTTCCCCCACGGCGAATCCCATTCCATCTGGCGGCTCTCGCCCGCCGGAGTCTTGCGCCAGATCGCGAAATCCTGCGGATGGCGCTTGCCGGCGACGGGATCGATGCGGCCTTCGCCGGCATCGTCCTGTCCGCCGGCGAGTGCGCCGTAATGGGGAACGGTGGTGCTGTCGAAATACAGGCCGCTGTCGATTTCGTAGCAATGCTCCGGCGCGATGCGTTCGGCGAAGGCGATCATCTCCGCGATATGGTCGGTCGCGACCGACCAGCGGGTCGGGTCGTCGATGTTCAGGTCGCGCAGATTGCCCTTGAACGCCTGCGTATAATGGGCGGCGATGTCCCAGATCGACTGGGCGCGGGCCTTGGCCGCCGCTTCCATCTTGTCATCGCCAGCATCGGCGTCGGACGTCAGATGGCCGACATCCGTGATGTTGATGACATGGGTGAGCGGATAGCCCTTCCATCGCAGCACCCGGCTCAACGTGTCGGTGAACACATAGGCACGCAGATTGCCGATATGGGCATAGTTGTAGACCGTCGGCCCGCACGAATAGACGCGGACGCCCTTGGTCGGATCGAGCGGTTCGAAACGCTGCGTACTGCGCGTCAGCGAATTGTGGAGCGTGAGCGGGGCACCGTGCATGGCGCGGCGTGTAGCGCGATGCGGCCCGTCTGCAAATCCGGGCTGTTCGCGGCGAAAAGCGCGGTCGCCCATGGAACAGCGGGTGGACCCGTAGGTTGGGGCTACTTCGAACAGAAAATAATGTTCGATCAATAGCTTATCATGGATCAACCAGTCGGGCCACTGGCCCGGCGGACGGGAGAGCATCGCCATGGCCCAAGCCGAACTGCCCGGCGACGTCGAGCGGGACGACGGACCCGCCTTCACATCGAAAGACCGGGAGGAACGCGGGCACGCGGCGCCGGAGGGCGAATCGTCGGTTTCCGGCGTCGCGGTCACGATCAACCGGCCCGCATCCGAACTCTACGCCTATTGGCGGGACTTCGAGAACCTTGCCAGCTTCATGCTGAATGTCGAGGGCATCGACGTCATCGACCGCGAGCGATCGCATTGGCGCGTGGCCGGTCCCAACGGTACCTACGAATGGGACGCCGTCGTGACCGAGGATGTGCCGGACCAGCGCATCGGCTGGCGTGCCGAAGAGGCCGACGTGCCGAACAGCGGCTGGGTTTCCTTCGCGGACGCCGGCCCCGCGCGGGGGACGGTGGTTACGGCGATGATCGCCTATTCCCTGCCCGCGGGCATCGTCGGCAAGCTGGTCGCCAAGGTGACGCAGCAGGAACCGGCGATTCAGGCGCGGCGCGACCTGCGCCGGTTCAAGCAGCTGATGGAAACCGGCGAGATCGCGACGACCACGCCCCCCAATCGCGAACCCAAATCATAAGGAGCCGGCGATGCGCGCACTTACCTGGCACGGCAAGCACGACGTCCGCGTCGATACTGTTCCCGATCCCGAGATCATCAACCCGCGCGATGCGATCATTAAGATCACCTCGACCGCGATCTGCGGGTCGGACCTTCACCTGTACGACGGCTATATCCCGACGATGAAGGCGGGCGACATTCTCGGCCATGAATTCATGGGCGAGGTGGTCGAAACCGGTCCCAAATCGACGTTGAAGAAGGGGCAGCGCGTCGTCGTGCCCTTCGTGATCGCGTGCGGCAGCTGTTATCATTGTTCGAAGCAGCAATATTCGGGCTGCGACAACGGCAATCCGGCCGACAATCAGGACATTGCTCAGGAATTGTGGGGGCAGGTCGGATCGGCGCTGTTCGGCTACAGCCACATGACCGGCGGCTATCCGGGGGGACAGGCGGAATATGTCCGCGTGCCGTTCAGCGATGTCGGGCCGATCGTGATCCCCGATGGTATCGAGGACGAGAAGGTACTGTTCCTGTCCGACATCCTGCCGACCGGATGGATGGCGGCGGAAAATGCAGATATCGAGGACGGCGATATCGTCGCGGTGTGGGGCTGTGGCCCGGTCGGGCTGTTCGCGATCCAGTCGGCGTTGCTGATGGGCGCACACCGCGTCATCGCGATCGATCATTTTCCGCACCGGCTGGCGCTGGCCAAGGGGTTGGGGGCCGAGGTCCTTAATTTCGAGGAAACCGACATCTACGACGCGCTCATGACGATGACCGGCGGGATCGGACCCGACGCGGTGATCGACAGCGTCGGCCTCGAAAGTCACGGCATGTTCGTCGACAATATCGTCGACCAACTCAAGGCATCGACCTTTCTTGGCACCGACCGACCGCATGCGCTCAGGCAGGCGATCGTCGCTTGTCGCAAGGGCGGGCGCGTCTCGGTGCCCGGTGTCTATGGCGGGCTGATCGACAAATTCCCGTTCGGATCGATCATGGAGAAGGGGCTGACGCTGAAGACCGGGCAGACCCATGTCCAGCGCTACCTGCCGGGATTGCTCAGCGCGATCATGGAGGACAAGATCGACACGACCTTCATGATCTCCGACCGGATGGCGCTGGAGGATGCGCCGGAGGGGTATCGGAAATTCCATGACGAGCAGAACCGCTGCACCAAGGTCGTGCTCAAACCCGACTGGGAGCGGGCAGAGTCCTGAATTTGTAAAATCGTGACAAACTGACAATGCCCGGAGCGGTTCGCGACGACGTCGCGACACTGTTCCGGGCATTCGGTGCGTTTACGCGGGTCATCCTATCATGTTCCTTACCTGACATCGGTGGCGAATGGTTCGCCACCCGCGAAAGGGTGTGACGCATGACCAACGAACCGCAACGCAGCCGCGCGGTTTTCTCGACCGAGGATTTCGGCCTGCTGAAGGAAGCCGTCGGCGCCTATGTCCGGCAGATTGCGGAAGAGCCGCGGTCGTCGAAATTCTCCAACCTCTACCATCGCCTCGGCCGACTAAGCTGAGCACCGCGCGGGCTGGCACCGCGCATCGTCCACCATCCCGACCACGCCCCGCCGGCGCGACCGCTTCGTCGCCGGTGGTCGCCCCGTGCCGTCCGTACAGAAGGACCGACCATGACCTATCAAGAACAGGCGGCGCGTGCCGCATCGCTGATCCAGCAGCATCGCGGCACGTGGGACGGCATCGATGCAGACGCCGTCGCGCGGATGCGGTTGCAGAACCGGTTCCTGACCGGCCTCGACATCGCCCGCTACACCGCCGGGATCATGCGGCGCGACATGGCGGCCTATGATGCCGATCCGGGGGCCTACACCCAGTCGCTGGGGTGCTGGCACGGCTTCATCGCGCAACAGAAGATCATCTCGATCAAGAAGCATTTCGGCACGACCAAGGGGCGCTACCTCTATCTGTCGGGCTGGATGGTCGCGGCCCTGCGCAGCGAGTTCGGTCCGCTGCCCGACCAGTCGATGCATGAGAAGACGAGCGTGCCCGCGCTGATCGCCGAACTCTACACCTTCCTGAAACAGGCCGATGCGCGCGAGTTGGGGATGCTGTTCCGCGACCTCGACGGGGCGCGGGCCGAGGGCAATGCCGTCGAGGCGCAGCGGCTGAGCAATGCGATCGACCAGTATGAAACCCATGTCGTGCCGATTATCGCCGATATCGACGCGGGCTTCGGCAACGCCGAGGCGACCTACCTGCTCGCCAGGAAGATGATCGAGGCCGGCGCCTGCGCGTTGCAGATCGAAAACCAGGTCAGCGACGAAAAGCAGTGCGGCCATCAGGACGGCAAGGTCACCGTGCCGCACGAGGATTTTCTCGCGAAGGTCCGCGCCTGTCGCTACGCCTTCCTCGAACTGGGCGTCGAGGACGGCATCATCGTTACCCGGACCGATTCGCTGGGCGCCGGGCTGACCAAGCAGATCGCCTATTCGACCGCGAAGGGCGATCTGGGCGACCAGTATAATGCCTTCCTCGATTGCGAGCCGGTCGGTGACGTTTCCGCGCTGTGCGGCGATGTGGTGATCGAGCGCGACGGGCAATTGGTGCGGCCGAAGCGACTGGCGTCGAACCTGTTCCAGTTCCGCGAGGGGACCGGTGCGGATCGCTGCGTGCTGGACTGCATCACTTCGCTCCAGAATGGCGCCGACCTGCTGTGGATCGAGACCGAGAAGCCGCATATCGAACAGATCGCATCGATGGTCGACCGCATCCGTGCCGTCGTGCCGAACGCCAAGCTGGTCTACAATAATTCGCCCAGCTTCAACTGGACGCTGAATTTCCGCCAGCAGGTGTACGACCGCTGGGTCGAGGAAGGGCGCGACGTGTCGGGCTATGACCGGGCGAAGCTGATGAGTGTCGACTATGACGCGTCGGAACTGGCGCAGGAGGCCGACGAGAAGATCCGTACCTTCCAGCGGGACGCGAGCGCGCGCGCCGGCATCTTCCACCACCTCATCACCCTGCCGACCTACCACACGGCGGCGCTCAGCACCGATAATCTGGCGCGCGACTATTTCGGCGATGCGGCGATGCTTGGTTATGTGAAGGGGGTGCAGCGCCAGGAAATCCGACAGGGTATCGCCTGCGTGAAGCATCAGAATATGAGCGGGTCGGATATCGGCGACGACCATAAGGAATATTTCGCCGGAGAGGCGGCGCTGAAGGCGGGCGGCGCGCGCAATACGATGAATCAGTTCGCCGCCTGAGCGGGACGCGAACAAGATTGCGCGGGGCTGCGGCGATGCCGTGGCCCCGTTGTAATTTCCGGCAATGTCAGGAAATTACCATCGTTGGAGGCGCGACCGGGAATCGAACCCGGGTGCAAGGATTTGCAGTCCTCTGCGTCACCACTCCGCCATCGCGCCTCGATACGGTGGGAGGCGGGCATTTGCGGGGCGCGCGCGCCGGTGTCAACTGCCGGAATGTAAATTATCCCCGCAGGTATCCTTGGCGGCGGGCGTCGGTCGCGATAGACAGCGGCGATCGCGCGATGTGTGTTGCGCGGCTAAAACAGTTGTGCGACAGGATTGCACCATGACCGATTCGATCCCGACCCGTCCCGATTTCGATGCGATGCGCCATGCGATGGTCGTCAGCCAGTTGCGTACCAGCGCCGTCAGCGACGTGCGCGTCGTCAGTGCGATGGGCGAGGTGCCACGCGAAGGCTTCGTGCCGCCCGCGCAGGCGGAGGTCGCCTATCGCGACGCACCGCTGCCGCTCAGTGGCGACCGCGCGATCAACCCGCCGCTGATTACCGGTCGCCTGCTGACCGCCGCCGAAGTGCAGCCGACCGACCGCGTGCTGCTGGTCGGGGCCGCCATGGGCTATGCCGCCGCCGTGCTCGCCCGGCTGGCCGGTTCGGTCGTGGCGCTGGAGGAGGATGCCGCGCTGGCCGCCGCCGCGCGCGACGCGATCGCGGACGCGACGGTGGAGGTGGTCGAAGGACCGCTCAATGCCGGTTGGGCGCAGGGTGCACCCTATGACGTCGTCGTCATCGACGGCGCCGTGGAGTCGGTTCCCGACGCGATCGTCACGCAGCTGGCCCCCGGCGGGCGGCTGACCACCGGCATCGTCGATCGCGGCGTGACCCGCCTGGCGCTGGGCCGTCGCACCGAGGGCGGTTTCGGGCTGGTCGATTTTGCCGATCTCGGCTGCGTCGAGCTGCCCGGTTTCGCCAAGCCCAAGACATTTCAGTTCGCAAGGTAAGGGACATATGCGGGGGGGGAAGTTCATTACCGGAGTCGCGGCGCTGGCGCTGCTGACCGGCCCGGCGAATGCGGAAACGCTGCGCGAGGCATTGGCGCGGGCCTATGCCACCAACCCGCAGCTGACCGGCGCGCGGGCGAACCTGCGCGCGACCGACGAGGGCGTACCGCTGGCGCGCTCGCAGGGCCTGCCGCAGGTCACGACCCAGAGCTCGGTGATCGAGAACGTCATCACCCCGGCAAGCCGCGGCTTCACCCAGGCCCCACGCCAGGGCACCGTGCAGGTGCAGGTATCGCAGTCGCTGTTCGCCGGCGGGTCGGTGCGCAACAATGTCCGCGCCGCCGATGCGCGGGTCGATGCCGGCCGTGCCAACCTGCGCAGCACCGAGGCGAATGTCTTCACGCTGGTCGTCGCCGCCTATAATGACGTCATCCGCGACGAAGCGATCGTCCGGCTGAACCAGCAGAATGTCCGCGTGCTGGAAGTGAACCTCCAGGCATCGAAGGACCGGTTCCAGGTCGGCGACCTGACCCGCACCGACGTTGCGCAGTCGGAGGCACGGCTGGCATCGGCGCAGGCGCAGTTGCGCAATGCCGAAGCGTCGCTGATCCGCAGCCGCGAAAACTATGTCGCGACCACCGGTTCGCCGGCCGCGACGCTCGACACGCCGCCGGTGCTCCCCAACCTGCCGGTCGATCCCAATGCGGCGGTCGGGGTGGCGGTTGCGAACAATCCCGCGCTGATCGCCGCGCGTCGTACCAGCGATGCCGCCGGGTTCGACGTCAGCGTGGCGCGCGCCAGCCGGCTGCCGACGATCAGCGCGGTCGGTGGCGGCGGCTATACCAGCTTCCTCGGATCGGCTGAGTCGGTGAACGGCATCGTGTTGCAGCAGGACGGCGGTCAGGCGCAGGTCGGCGTGCAGATGAGCCTGCCGCTGTGGCAGAGCGGCCGTCCGAGCGCCCAGATTCGCCGGGCGCAGGCGCTGGAAGGCGCCGCGATCGAACAGGTGACGCAGGTCGAACGTACCGTCGTTTCCGACGCCCGCTCGGCCTTCGCCGCGTGGCAGTCGGCGCTGCGCGTGATCCAGTCGTCGGAAGTGCAGGTCGCGGCGAACCGCCTGTCGCTGGAGGGCGTTCGCGCCGAGAACAGCGTGGGCACGCGCACGATCCTTGACATCCTGAACGCCGAACAGGAACTGCTCAATTCGCAGGTCCAGCTGGTGTCGGCCCGGCGCGACGCCTATGTCGCGGGCTTCGCGCTGCTGGCGGCGATGGGCAAGGCCGAGGCACGCGATCTGGGCCTCGACGGTGGCGCGCTCTACGATCCGACGGTCAATTACAGCCGGGTGCGCAACAATATCTGGGACTGGAGCGGCGATCCCGCGCCGGTGCCGATCGCGCCCAGCACGGTGAACAGCCCGGCGCAGACCCCGGTCGTCACCCGCGAACTCGATCCGTCGCTGCAGCGCAGCCCCAATCCGTACACCCCGACCCAGGGCATCGATGCCCCCAATCGGCAGGGCGGCGCCCCGCGCGCCACGCAGGGCGTTGACACGCCGCGCGCCAACCCCGACAGCTAAGCGTTCAGAGGCGATAGAGATGAGGGTTGCGATGGGCGATATCAGCAACGAAACGTCGATGGAGGACATCCTGTCCTCGATCAAGCGGATCATCGCCGAAGAGGGCGAAGGATCGGCCCAGGCGTTGCGCGGGCGCAAATCGATTCGGACTGCGCAGCAGGTCCGCGACATCGACGACCGCGACGAGGTGCTGGAACTGAACCAGAGCGTCGCCGCGCCGCCGCCTCCGCCGTCGCGGGTCGACGCGATGCGGGCAGAGGCGATGCGCGCCGAACCGCCGCGTGTCGAGCGTGCCCGTGCACCCGAACCGGAGCCCGAACCCGTCGCCGCCGCGCCCGCGCCGAAGGTCGATCCGTCGATCGTGTCGGAACGTGCCGCCGAGGCGAGCCGCGGTGCGCTCGACCAGCTGTCGCGGCTGGTCGTGAAGCCGGAAACGCCAGGTTCCGATTCGCTCGAAGGGCTGGTGCGCGAGATGCTCAGACCGATGCTGCGCGAATGGCTCGATGCGCAGCTGCCCGGCATCGTCGAATCGATGGTCGCGCGCGAGATCGCCCGGATCAGCGGGCGCGAGTAACGCCGCTCTCTTGCCCCCACTCTCTTGCAACGCCGCCGCATCCGCGCCATGCGGCGGTGCATGAGCGAACTGCCCAAGACTTTCGACCCCGCCGCCATCGAAGCGCGCTGGTATGCCCATTGGGAACAATGCGGCCTGTTCCGCCCCGAGCGTCCGAACGCGACGCCGTGGACCATCGTCAATCCGCCGCCCAACGTGACGGGCAGCCTGCATATCGGCCACGCGCTCGACAATACGCTGCAGGATATTCTGGTCCGTCATGCCCGGTTGCAGGGCAAGGACGCGCGCTGGGTCGTCGGCACCGACCATGCCGGCATCGCGACGCAGATGGTCGTCGAACGCCAGATGAACGCGGCCGGGCAGAAGCGCACCGACTTCACGCGTGACGCCTTCATCGAAAAGGTCTGGGACTGGAAGGCCGAAAGCGGCGGGCAGATCACGGGGCAGTTGCGGCGCCTGGGCTGTTCGATGGATTGGGCCAACGAACGCTTCACCATGGACGAGGGCTTTTCGAAGGCCGTGCTCAAGGTCTTCGTCGAGCTGCATCGGCAGGGCCTGCTTTATCGCGACAAGCGGCTGGTCAACTGGGACCCGGGCCTCGGCACCGCGATCAGCGATCTCGAGGTGGAGACGCGCGAGGTCAGAGGGAGCTTCTGGCGCCTGCGCTATCCGCTCGCCGACGGATCAGGCTTCATTGAGGTCGCGACGACGCGGCCCGAAACGATGCTGGCCGACATGGCGGTCGCGGTGCATCCCGACGACGCGCGGTATACCGCACTGATCGGCAAGCAGGTGCGCCTGCCGATCACCGGTCGCCTGATCCCGATCCTCGCCGACGAACATGCCGACCCCGAGCTCGGGTCGGGCGCGGTGAAGATTACGCCGGGCCATGACTTCAACGATTTCGAGGTCGGCCGCCGCGCGGGCTTCGAGGCCCGCGACATGCTCAACATGCTCGATGCCAAGGCGCGCATCGTCCAGACCGCGGACGGCCTGATCCCCGACGCGTTCCTCGGCCTGTCGACCGCCGACGCGCGCAAGGCGGTCGTCGCGCGGCTGAAGGACGAAGGCGTCCTGATCCCGCATGTCGACAAGGACGGCGCCGAACACGACGCCGAGCCACGCACGATCCAGACTCCGTTCGGCGACCGTTCGGGCGTGGTGATCGAGCCGTGGCTGACCGACCAATGGTATGTCGATGCCAAGACGTTGGCCCAGCCGGCGATCGAGGCGGTGCGGTCGGGCGCGGTCAAGATCGTGCCGAAATCGTGGGAAAAGACCTATTTCAACTGGATGGAGAATATCCAGCCTTGGTGCGTGTCGCGCCAGCTGTGGTGGGGGCATCGCATACCCGCGTGGTTCGCCGATGACGGTCGGGTGTTCGTCGCCGAGACCTATGAAGCGGCGCAGGCCGAGGCGGGCGAAGGCGTTGCGCTCAAGCAGGACGAGGACGTCCTCGACACCTGGTTCTCGTCTGCGCTGTGGCCCTTCGCGACCCTAGGCTGGCCGGAGAACACCGACCCGACGCTTGGCGGGCGCTACAGCAACGACGTGCTGATTTCGGGCTTCGACATCCTGTTCTTCTGGGACGCGCGGATGTTGATGCAGGGCATCCACTTCATGAAGGAGGTGCCGTTCAAGACGCTGTACCTCCACGGGCTCGTCCGTGCCGCCGATGGCGCCAAGATGTCGAAGTCGAAGGGCAACACCGTCGATCCGCTCGGGCTGATCGATCGCTATGGCGCCGACGCGCTGCGCTTCTTCATGGCGGCGATGGAGAGCCAGGGCCGCGACATCAAGATGGATGAGAAGCGGGTCGAGGGCTATCGCAACTTCGCGACGAAGCTGTGGAACGCGACCCGTTTTGCGCAGGCCAACGGCATCGGCGCATCAACGACGATCGAGCCGCCCCGGGCCGAGCTGGCGGTCAATCGCTGGATCATCGCCGAGACGATCGAGACGGTGCAGGCGCTGGACCTCGCGCTCGCCGATCTGCGCTTCGACGGTGCGGCGAACACGATCTACCAGTTCACGTGGAGCCGGTTCTGCGACTGGTATCTCGAACTGATCAAGCCGGTGTTGCAGGGTGGGGCCGAGAGCGGCGAGGAAACGCGCGCGGTCGCCGGTTGGGTGCTCGACCAGATATTGGTCATGCTCCACCCGTTCATGCCGTTCATCACCGAAGAATTGTGGCACGCGCTTGGGGCACGGTCGAACGACCTGCTCGTCGCCCGCTGGCCCATGGCGGATGCGCGGGCGATCGATCCGGCGGCACGCGAGGAGATCGACTGGCTGGTCCGGCTGGTGAGCGAAATCCGCGCGGCGCGGACCGAGCTGAACGTGCCGCCGGGCGCGCGCCTGTCGCTGCATGTTCGCGATGCTTCGGGCGAGACGGCCGAGCGGTTGGCGCGACAGGGTGCGGTGCTGGCGCGGCTAGCGCGGGTCGATGCGGTTGCGGGCGATGCGCCGGCCGGTGGCGCGTTGCAGATCGTAGTTGACGAAGCGACCTTCGTCCTGCCGCTGGGCGACGTTATCGATCTCGATGCGGAACGCGCCCGCCTGACCAAGGCGATCGCGGCGGCGGAGAAGGAGCGCGATGCGCTCGCCGGGCGGCTGGGCAATGCGAGCTTCGTCGAGCGCGCCAAGCCCGAAGCGGTCGAAAAGGCGCGGGCGGACCATGCCGACAAGATGACCGAGGCGGCACGGTTGCACGCGGCGCTGGGGCGGCTGGGCTAAGGTGCTTCGTCATTCCGGCGGAGGCCGGAATCCATGGATGGGGTGACGGCGGCGTTTCTGCCGTGAGCGCCCGACACAATGGATTCCGGCCTTCGCCGGAATGACGGGGTTTTTGTTGGCGACCCGCTCGTCATTCCCGCGAATGCGGGAATCCATAAACGCGACGGTTCGGTTCCATCGCTGGCGTCAGCGCTTATGGGTCCCCGCCTGCGCGGGGACGACGTCACTCTTCGACCGGCGCCATCACCTCGATGATCCCCGCCGCGATCTTCGCCATGACCGGCGTCTTCGCCAGCACCTCGCCATCGATTGAGATCGGCAGCGGCGGGTTGGTCTCGATCCGGAGCGACTGGCCGTGGAACGTCACGGTATCCACCCGGCGGGAGTCGAGCCGGAAGAAGCCGGCCGCCCAGTTGCGGGCCAAGCTGCGCTTGCCCTTGCCGCACACGACCTGAACGATGATCTCTCCGCTGTCCAACCGCGCTTCCTCGACCAGTTCGGTGCCGCCATGAAAGCGCCCGTTCGAGATGCGAACCTCGGTCGCCATCATCCGCTTGGCGCTAGCACCCTGGCCGACGATCAGCTCAAACGGATGGAACTTCGCGAATTGCAGCGAGGCCCAGGCGAGATAGCCGACCCGCCCGAACAGCTTCTTGACGCCATGCGGTACGGTCTTGGCGATCTGCGGCGACAGGCCGATTGCGGCGCAATTGGCGAAGTAATCGCCGTCGATCATGCCGAGGTCGATGCGGCGCGGCCGGCCTGTCTTCAGCACCTCCACTGCACCCGGAATGTCGAGCGGGATACCGAGCGTCCGGCAGAAGCTGTTGGCGGTGCCGAGCGGCAGCACGCCAAGAACGACGTCGTGCCCCAGCAGATAGTCGACCAGGCTGCTGATCGTCCCGTCACCCCCGCCCAGGATCACCATGTCCGGCTTGCGCTCCAGCGCGCGCTTCAGCGTCGGGACGAGCTGATCGGGGTCTTCGACGGCATGGGCGTCGACCTCGAACGCGGCGCCCTGCAAGGCGTGGCACGCCTGGGCGAACTGGTCCTGCCCGCTGCGTGACCGGGCGTTGACGATCATGGCGGCGGTGCGGATGCGGTTCATGGCGTCGGTAACGTTCCGTAACGAAAATGGACCCACGCGACTTTGGGTTGATCGCCCGGACGCCATGGCCCACAAGTCGCGCCATGTCCGCTGCTTATCCCGCGCTCCGCCTGCGCCGCACCCGCGCCACCGCATGGAGCCGCCGCCTCCACGCCGAAACCCTGCTGACGCCCGCCGACCTGATCTGGCCACTGTTCGTGACCGAGGGTGAGGGGGAGCCGGTCAAGGCGCTGCCCGGCGTATCGCGCTGGAACCTGTCGGGCATTGTCGATCGTGCCCGTGAAGCTCGCGATCTGGGCATTCCGGTCGTCGCGCTGTTCCCGAACACGCCGCGCGAACTTCGTAGCGACGATGGGGCGGAGGCGTTCAATCCCGACAATCTGATGTGCCGCGCGATCCGGGCGATCAAGGATGCGGTGCCGGAGGTCGGCGTGCTGACCGACGTCGCGCTCGACCCCTACACCTCGCATGGGCATGACGGCATCGTCGATGCATCGGGATATGTGCTGAACGACGTGACGTCGGAGGCGCTGGTCCGGCAGGCGCTGGTGCAGGCGGAGGCGGGCAGCGATATCGTCGCGCCGTCCGACATGATGGACGGCCGCGTCGCCGCGATCCGCGACGCGCTGGAAAGCGGTGGCCATCCCAATGTGCAGATAATGGCTTACGCCGCCAAGTACGCCAGCGCCTTCTACGGCCCGTTCCGCGATGCGGTCGGGACCCATGGCCTGCTGAAGGGCGACAAGAAGACCTATCAGATGGACCCGGCCAATAGCGAGGAAGCGTTGCGCGAGGTCGCGCTCGACCTGGCCGAGGGCGCCGACAGCGTGATGGTGAAACCGGGGCTACCCTATCTCGACATCATCACCCGCGTGAAGGCGGCGTTCGAAGTCCCAGTGTTCGCATATCAGGTATCGGGCGAATATGCGCTGATCGAGGCCGGCGTGGCGGCAGGCGTGGCGGATCGCGATGCGATGGTGCTGGAGACACTGCTGGCGTTTAAGCGTGCCGGCTGTTCGGGGGTGCTGACCTATCATGCCGCCCATGCCGCCCGGCTGCTGGGCGCATGATCGACACCGGGCGACTGGTCCTGCGGCGGTGGCAGGACCGTGACCGCGAAACCTTCTACGCCCATTGCGCCGATCCGGACGTCATGCGCTATTTTCCGGCGCTGCTCAGCCGCGAGGAAGTGGATGCCGCCATTGCGCGGCAGGACGGCTACATGGCGAGCCACGGCTTCTGCTTCTGGGTCGCCGAAGACCGTTCGAGCGGTCGGATGCTGGGCTTTTGCGGGTTGAAGCCGGGTGCCGAGGGGACGCCGCTGGAGGGTTCGGTCGAGATCGGCTGGCGGTTCGGCAAGGAACATTGGGGGCGGGGCTATGCGCGTGAGGCGGCGGAAGCGTCGCTTGCCTGGGGGTTCGCCAATCTGCCGGTCGAACGGATCGGCGCGATCACCGTCCTTGCCAACACGCGTAGCTGGGGGTTGATGGAGCGGATCGGCATGACCCGTTCGCCGCAGGAGGATTTCGATCATCCGGTCGTCGCCGATGACAGCCCGTTGAAACGCCACATCACCTATTGGAAGACGCGTCCGTGACGATACCCGACCGGACCGCCGGCTGGCCAATCCGCTGGATCTTCATGACCACGATCCTCGCCGGATCGTTCCTGCTGTTCCTCGTGCAGCCGATGGTCGCGCGCATGGCGTTGCCGCAGCTGGGCGGCGCGCCGGCGGTGTGGAATTCGGCGATGCTGGTGTACCAGGCGCTGCTGCTCGGCGGCTATGCCTATGCCCATCTGCTCGGCAAGCTGATGCCCAAGGCGCAGGCGGCGGTGCATATTCTCGTCCTGCTCTGCGCGGCGGTGTGGTTGCCGATCGGAGTCAATTCGACTCCGACGCCGACCGGGGTAGAACCGGCGCTGTGGACGCCGTGGCTGCTGACCGCCTCGATCGGCCCGCTGTTCTTCGCCGTGTCGGCACAGGCGCCGCTGCTGCAACGCTGGTTCGCCTTTGTCTGTCCCGGCCGCGACCCCTATGCGCTCTATGCCGCGTCGAATGTCGGCAGCTTTGCCGGGCTGCTGGCCTATCCGCTGCTGGTCGAACCTCTGCTGCCGGTTCGGGCGCAGAGCTGGGGCTGGAGCATCGGCTATGTGCTGCTGTTCGTACTGGTGATCGGCTGCGGATGGCTGTTGCCGCATCGCCGTGAACAGGCGGTCCCGCTGGACAAGGGCGAAGCACCGGGCACGCGGCGCGTGCTGCACTGGATCGTGCTGGCGCTGGTGCCGTCGGGACTGATGCTCGCGACCTCGACCTTCCTGACGACCGACATCGTGGCAGTGCCGTTGCTGTGGGTATTGCCGCTGGGGCCGTATCTGCTCAGCTTCACCGTGGCGTTCGCCGCGCGGCGGGGGCTGGCCGATGCAATCGCTCGCTACGCACCGATCACGATCCTCGTGTTCGGCGGGATGATGATCGGCGGGCATCACGACTTTCCGCTGCTCAGTGCACTGGCCGCGCTGATGCTGCTGTTTGCGGTCTCGGTCACGCTCCATGCGCACATGTATGCGTTGCGGCCGGCGCCGGGTCGGTTGACTGGCTTCTATCTCGCCATGTCGGTCGGCGGGGCGTTGGGCGGGGTATTCGCCGGGCTGATCGCGCCGGTCCTGTTCGACTGGACCTATGAATATCCGCTGCTGATCCTGGCCGCGGGCATGCTCGCGCCGCTGCCGTTTCTGCTGCCGGCGACCCAGCGTCTGTGGGAAACGGGCGGGGTGAAGCTGCGCGTCGCGGTGATCCTGATCATCGGCGTGCTGGTCGCCATGGGTATGACCAATCCCGGCGGGATGCTCGGCGCCAAGCCCGATGCGGTCGCGTTTTTCGGGATCGTCGCGGTCGGACTGTTCGCAATCGGTGCGCGCGCGCCGTTCGTCTTCGCGCTTGCCGCCGCGCTGTTCCTGTTCGGCGGCTATCGCGCGATCGCGTTGTCGCTGGAGCCGGGTGCGCGAACGCGGAGCTATTTCGGCGTCTACACGATCATGCGGGGGCAAGGCGTCAACGAACTCCAGCACGGCACGACGCTGCACGGTATCCAGCTGACCGGGTCGCCGGAGCGGGAACGGACGCCGACGACCTATTATGTGCGGGGCTCGGGCGTGGGTGAGGCGTTGCGCGCGGCCCCGTCGCTCTACGGCCCGGCGGCGCGGATCGGCATTGTCGGCCTCGGGACCGGGACGCTCGCCTGCTATGCGCAGCCGGGACAGCATTGGCGCTTCTATGAGATCGATCCGGTCGTAGTGCGGATTGCGCGCGACTCCGGTGCCTTCACCTTCCTGCGGCGTTGTGCACCCAGTGCGCAGATCGTAGTCGGCGACGCGCGGTTGAGCCTATCGCAGGAGCCGGCAGGCAACCTCGACCTGCTGGCGCTCGACGCCTTTTCGTCCGACGCCGTGCCGATGCACCTGATGACGCGCGAGGCGTTCGAGACTTACGGCCGGGTGCTCGGGCGGCGCGGGCTGCTGCTGGTCCATGTGTCGAACCGCTATCTCGACCTGGGCCCGGTCGTCGCGCGGACGGCGGGTGGATGGATGGCGGCGCAGCTGCCCTATCAGCCCAAATCATCCGACCCGGCCGAAACCGGTTCGCTGTGGATCGCGCTGACCCGCGATCCGGAAGTGCTGGGCACGCTGCTGACGTCGGGTGGGGATTGGGAACCGTTGCCAGTGACCGACACCGCGCCATGGACCGACGACTATGCGTCGATCCTGCCGGTCCTGCGCGCGCTGCAATAGTTATTTGAGGCGTGCGTTGAGCGACGCAATGGTGGCGCGCTGTTCGGTCGAGGCGGCGTTCGCCTTGGCCAGTGCGGCATCAAGCGCCGGGTAGGGCGGGGCGCCGGCCGCCGCCCGATCGATCGCTAGGCGTTCGAGTTCGGCCAGCGGCACGTCGATCGCCGTCCGTGCGACGTCCAGTTCGGCGAGCGCCACCTGCGCGCCCAGCCAGCGCTCGCTGCCCTCCGCGGTGCCCGCGGCGGCATTGACGGTCTTCCCTACCCGGGCCGCCGCCGCATCGAAGGCGCTTTTCGCGCCGGTGACCTCGCGGGTCAGCGTCGCGATCTTGGCGTCGAGCGCGGCGTCGGGCGTCGCCACCGGGACCGGGCGAACCGGTTCGGCCAGGCTGATCTTTTCGATCGGGCGCGGCAGCAGCGAGGGATAATCCCCCGCCGGCGCGGCGCAGGCCGACAACAGGGCGGCGGGCAGGACGAGCGGGATCGCGGAGCGGGTCATGGCCCACCGATACCCATGCAAAAAAATTGACACAACGGGGTTGCCAGCCGGGGAGGTGGCCTGTAGCAGGCGACCTCCACCGGGCACCCGTAGCTCAGCTGGATAGAGCATCAGACTACGAATCTGAGGGTCGGACGTTCGAATCGTTCCGGGTGCGCCATGGAAAACCCCGCCATGTCATGCGACTTGGCGGGGTTTTCTTTGTCCGGACGGCATGACGTTCGGCGGCATGAAATTTCCCTGCCGAACCGACTTGCCAGACCGGAAAAGCCTCTCTAACAGGCGGCCTCCACCGGGCACCCGTAGCTCAGCTGGATAGAGCATCAGACTACGAATCTGAGGGTCGGACGTTCGAATCGTTCCGGGTGCGCCATGGAAAACCCCGCCAGGTCATGCGACTTGGCGGGGTTTTCTTTGTCGGCTTATCGTTGGTAGGCGTAGGGGCCGACGACCGTACCCGTGAACCCTCCCGCCATGCGCGTGCTGAGGAAGCGGATATCGACATCCTTGACCAGCGTAGTGCGCTTGCCACCGATTGCATAATCGACCGCCATCGTCCCGCGATCCGCGCGCAGCGTCAGCGTGACGGGACCCGTGCCGGTAAGCGGTGCGCTCGCCACCAGCTGCTCGGTGCCCTTGGCGCGGGTGTAGAGCGCGATCACCGGCTTGCCGGCGAGGCGGGTAATGCCGAAGAACAGATAGCTTTCGTCGCTCTGCATCGCGACCAGCCCGGCGCGGTCGCCGTCCCGACGCGGCGAGAAGCGGACGGTCGTCGCCATCGTCGCGATATGATGCTGCTGACGCCGTCCGACAAAGCCGGGCACGCCATTCTGGTCGCCGATCGCCGCACCGCCATCGATCAGCAGGTCGCCGCCGGCAAGGCGATAGACGGGGGCCTTGGGCGTGCGGACGCCGATCCACTGCATCGCGAGCTTCGAACCATCGAACTCGTCGACATAGCCGAAATCGCCGCTGGTCGGCAGCTTCGGCGCAGGCTGGCTCGGCAGTTTGGGGCGATCGGCGACGAACGGTACGCGCTGTCCGGCAGGCAGGATCGTCGGCCAGCCATCCTTCCACGTTACCGGCAGCAGGAACGTCTCGCGCCCGATATTATAATAGTCGTCGCCATACGGTCGCACCGCGAGGAAGGTCGCCCACCAGTCGCCATTCTGCGTCTGCACCAGCTCCGCATGGCCCGCTGCCGAGATCGGGTCGGCGCGATCGTTCGGCAGGTCGCGCTGCGTCAGGATCGGATTGCCGCTCCACGGCACGAACGGCCCACGCAGTTCCTTCGACCGGAACACGACCTGCGAATGATTGACGCTCGTCCCGCCTTCGGCCGCGGTCAGATAATACCAGCCGTCCTTCCGGAAGATATGCGGTCCTTCGATCCACACCGGCTTCTTCGACAGGTCGACGCCGCCATTGATGAGTTGGGTCGATTCACCCACCATCTTGCCCGCGCGCCAGTCATATTCCTGGATCCAGATCGCACGGTGGCCGTCATAGCGCGGCGGTTCGTTCGGTGCGCGGTTGTTGACGATATAGGCTCGGTCGTTCTCCCAATAGATCGATGGGTCGATGCCCTCGAACGGCAGCCAAATCGGGTTCGACCACGGGCCCTTAGGGTCCTTGGCGGTGATGACGAAGTTGCCGCGACACTGGACGCAGGTGTTGACGATGTAAAAGGTGCCATCGTGGTAGCTGATGTCCGGTGCGAAGACCGCTTCGGACACCCGCCGCCCGCTGAAATCCAGCTGTTCGGGCCGGTCGATCGCGTTGGCGATCTGCGTCCAGTTCACCAGGTCGCGCGAATGGAAGATCGGCAGGCCTGGATAATGGGCGAAGGACGACAAAGCGAGATAATAGTCGTCGCCCACCCGGATCACCGACGGATCGGGATAATAGCCCGACAGGATCGGGTTGCGATACTGGTTCGGACCCGGCGTGGCGCGCTCGACGCTGCGGCCGTCATAGGTGAAGCGGCTGAACCGGGCTGGCTCGGCCATGGCGGTGCCGATGCTAGCGGTCAGCAGCAGGCCGGTCATCAGGGTGCGGAACATCGATCGCTCTTTCGTTGGCAGGAGTTCAGGCGCGGTCAAGGCGGAACAGCGCGGCGCCATGCGGCGGCACGTCGGCCTCGACCCGGTCGGCAACCGTCCCGATGTCCCGCCGGGCCCACAGGTCGCGCACCCGCACCGACTCGCGCAGGTCGAGCCAGCGCAGGTCGACGCCCGGCCGCGACGGCTTGTCGCCCGGATTGAACAGCGCGAGATAGGTCGACCCGGTTGGACTGCGTGCGGTCCAGGCGCGCATGCCGTCCTGGACATGCAGGGGGCGGTTGGCCGAACTGCTCTGGTTGACGGCGATGACCTCCGGATTGGTCAGCAGGTCGAGCGTGGCCGCGTCGAGATGGCGCAGGTCGCCGCCCATGATGAGCGGCGACCGGGCAATCGACCACAGCGTCATCAGCGTACGCTGTTCGGCCGGCGTGAACTTGGTGTCGCGCTGCCCTAGTGCCAGTCGGCCGAGCGGCAGCATGTCGGCATCGGGCCAGCCCCCGGGCCCCGCGAAACGCTGCCAATTCTCCAGGCGGACGAACTGCGCGTCGAGCAGTGGCCATTCGTCCCGGAAATCGTCGCTGATCCGCCACATCTGCGCATGCGCCCAGACATGGTCGGCACTGGCGAGCGGGGTTTCGCCCGGCGACAGGCTCAGCAGGATCGGGCGGCCGGAACGGCCGATCGCCTTTGCCGCCCCCTCGATCTCCGGCGCGTGCGAGTCATAGGGACGGCTCATATCGTCCATTTTGACCAGATCGACGCCCCAGTCGGCATATTGCGCGAACACGCTGTCGTAATAGGCCTGCGCAGCGGGATGGCGCATGTCGACGCCGTACATGTCGCTGTTCCACGAACAGATACTGGTTTGGTCGGCAATGTCCTGCGCGCGATACCGGGTGCCCAGGATCGGGAGGTTGCGCCGTACCGCTTCGCGCGGGATGCCGCGCATCAAATGGATGCCGAATTGCAGCCCCATCGCGTGCACCCGGTCGGCGATCGATCGAAAGCCCCGGCCATCGGCTGCGGACGGGAAGCGCTTGGGATCGGGTTGCAGCCGGCCATACGCATCCAGCACCGGCACTGCATCCGCGCGATAGGCATAGCCGGTCGCACCCGGTTCGTACCACTGGATGTCGATGGTGAAGATCGAATAGCCCGCCGGCAACAACCGGTCGCGCATGATCGTGGCGGTTTCCATCGCCTGCGCTTCGGTGATGGTCGTCGCGAAGCTGTTCCAGCTGTTCCAGCCCATCGGCGGTGTCTGCGCCAGCTTCGGCTTCTCCCGGGGCGCTGCCGTCGCGCCGACGGACCCGGCGAGAACCGGAACGGTGGCGGCGCCGACGAGAAGGCTGCGGCGGGTAATGTCTGATGCCACGTCGGTTGCTCCGGTCAGTCGTGGAAGGAAGTCGCTCACCGCGCCGCGCGCAGCGTGAAGCGGTCGATGTCGAGATAGCCGTTACCCGGCTTGGCGTTGTAGCAGGACAGTACCATCTGCTGCCCCTGGAAGGTGCCGGTCCGCCACGCGAAGGCGAGGGGGAACGCCCCGCCCGCCGCCACCCAACGCTTCCCGTCGCGACTGTACGACAGACGGCCTTGGTCGGTAGTGAAATCGAGGTCGAGACCGATCCACAGGGTCGACCCGGCAAAGGCTATCGGCGGTGCCCGATCCTTGACCACCGGCCCCGTCTCGGTACTTTCGATCACGTCCATCGCCAGCCGGGCGGCACCGCGATCGTCGCGGCTGACGGCGAGTGTCGCGCTATATTGGCCGAACGTCCCGAAGCCGCAGCGGTCGCCGGCCGCGATACCGCTAATGTCCAGCTTCACCTCCGCCCGGCTGCGCGGACCCTGCGCCTTCTGCGTCAGCGTGTTGCGCGCCCGCCAGAGGCCGTCCGCCCGGGTCGGGCGCAGCCGAAGGAAGCCGGGCCGCTGGGTCAGCGACCAGCGTGTGTCGTCAGGATTATGGTTCCATTGCCATTGCTGCCCCAGTTTCGCCGAGGAAAAGTCGTCGGACGTCGCCGGTTCGGCAAAGGGGAACCCCGCAATCGGCTTGGCCGCCCGCTCCGGCACGCGGCCCGGTGCGTCGGGCGTGCCCCAGACCGGCCAGTCGTCCTGCCAGAAGACGGGACTGAGGTTCGTCGTCCGTCCGATCGACCCGGCGTCGAGCATGACGAACCCGACCCATTTGCCGTCGGCGGTATCGACCAGCGCCCCCTGATGCCCGCCGCTGCGATCGTCGACCTGCGGCCGGGTTTCCCATGGGCCGTACAGGCTGTGGGCGCGCGACACGGTCAGCCCCAGCCGCCGGGGGATCGCGTTGAACAGATAATAATATTGCCCGCGCCGGATGATCTTCGACCCCTCGGCCCCGGCGTTGTAATGAACCTTGCGGTCGTCGACGACGCGACGCAGGCCGGGGTCGAGCTTCAGCAGGCGGATGGTGCCGTCCGAACCGATCGCGGTCGCGATATAGGCGGTGCCATCGGGTTCGATGAAAAGGCCGGGGTCGAATGCCTCCCGGTCCAGTTCGTTCATCACCCATGGGCCGCGTGGATCGCGCGAACGATAGATGCGCGTGTTCTGCCCGACCGGCGTCACGGCCACATAGAACGTCCCATCGTGATACCGCAGGCTGGCGGCGAACAGTCCCCGCCGATAGGCGTCTTTGCCATTGTCCAGCCGATAATCGGGACGATCGTCCAGCCGGGGCACGACATGGCTGAACAGCCGCCAGTTTACGAGGTCCTTCGAATGCAGCAGCGTCAGCCCCGGCGCGTTGGCAAAGGTCGTCGTGACGAAGTAATAATCGCTGCCGACCCGGATGATGTCGGGATCCGGATAATCGGCGAACAGCAACGGGTTGCGATAGGTGCCATCGCCCTGGTCCGATCGCCAGACCTGCGCCGAAGCGGGGCCGCCCGCCGCCAATGCCATGGCCAGCACGGCCACGCCCGTCATCGTCCCGCCCCGCATCTTCTCTCCTGACGACGGTGTCTGTTTGCCCGCTATTAGTCTGGGTATTGATGGAAGAAATTGCGGTCAACGGCTATTATCCACAGCGCTTGGTCGTCTGCCCCGGCCATCGGGCAAGTTCGTCCCGGTGGAGCATCGAAGCACGGTTTGACGACGGCTCCCGCCGTGCCTAGCGTATCGCTTCACTGGCGCGCGCAAATGCCCGCTCAATATTGGTTATACAATACGATGGCGACATCGGGTGCTCGATGCGGATCGAAGCCGAGGACGAAGGAAACGACGTGAACACGGACAGCGCATTGGAGGAAGAAGACATCGTCGCCGCCGAGACGACCGGTGCGTTGGGCGATCACGCCGGATCGTCGCGCAAGGGATCGGGGCGACGCCTCCGCGGGGCAGTCGCGCATTATCTCGGCACGGCAATCGTGTCCGGCCGGATCGCGCCGGGGGAATTGCTGACCGGCGAAGTTGCCAATGCCGAGGCGCTCGACGTGTCGCGCAGCGCCTATCGCGAGGCGGTGCAGGTGCTGACCGCCAAGGGGCTAGTCGAAAGCCGTCCGAAGATCGGCACCCGCGTCCTGCCGCGCCGCCGCTGGAACTTCCTCGACCCGATGGTCTTGGCGTGGGCGTTCGAGGGGGAACCGAACATCGCCTTTGTCCGCGGGCTGTTCGAACTGCGCTCGGTCGTCGAGCCGGCGGTGGCGCGACTGGCGGCCGAACGGCGTGACAAGGACGACATCAAGGCGCTGAAGACTGCGCTGGCCGGCATGCGTCGCCATACCCTCGCGACCGAAGCCGGTCGGGCGGCGGACCGCGATTTCCACGATGCGCTGATCTTCGCCACCCATAACGAGACGTTCGTGGCGCTGAGCGCCAGTATCGGCGCGGCAGTGAACTGGACGACGCAGTTCAAACAGCGGCAGCGCGCGCTGCCGCGCGACCCGGTCCCCGATCACGCGCGGGTGTTCGACGCCATCGTGGCGGGCGACGCACGGGCGGCGGAAGACGCGATGAACGCTCTGGTGACGCTGGCGCTGGAGGATACCCGCTCGGCGATGGGCTGATCGCCGACCCGATCCGTACGCGCGGTGGCTGGCGCAGCTTCGCGGCCTTTGCCATGGTAGCGCTCACACGCGAATCGGGGAGAGGCTATGCGTTCGGTCATGGGATGGGCGGCGGGTCTGACGGCCGCGTTGCTGGCGGGAAGCGCGCCGGCATGGGCGCAGGCAACCGCGCCCAGCTTGGCGAATATCTTCGGCGATCATGCCGTCCTGCAGCGTGATCGGCCGATCACGGTCTGGGGCGATGCCACGCCGGGCGAAAAAGTGACCGTCCGACTGGCCGATCGCAGCGTCACTGCCGTCGCCGCCAAGGACGGCAAGTGGCGTGCGACCTTGCCGGCGATGCACGCGGGCGGTCCTTATACGCTGAGCGTCGGCGGGACGGCGGGTGCACCGGCGCAGCAGCTGTCCGACGTGCTGGTCGGCGACGTCTTCCTGTGCGGTGGCCAGTCGAACATGGAATTCCAGGTTAGTCATGCGACTGGGCTGGAGGTCATTCCGTCGGCGAACGACGCCCAGTTGCGCTTCACCACCATTCCGGACGTCAGCGTGCCGGCACCCGCCGCCGAACTGCCTGCGCGGGCGCAGTGGAAGGCGGTGTCGCCGGAAACCGTCAGCGATGCGTCGGCAGTCTGCTATTTCATGGCCCGATCGCTGCGTACGACCGAACAGGTGCCGATGGGCTTCATCGCCTCCGAATGGGGCGGCACGCGGATCGAAAGCTGGATCAGCGCGCCGTCGCTCGGCAAGCTGCCGGGCTTTGCCGACCGGCTGGCGAGCGTGGCGACCTTCGGCTCCGATCCGGCGGCGGCGGTCGCGCGGGAGGGCGCCCGGCGGGAGGCGATCTGGGATGGGTTCGATCCGGCGGCAAAGAAGGAGCGGGCGTTCCGCGCTGCAACGTTCGACGATAGCGGCTGGGCGACGCTTCCCGCGGATGACGGGCAACTGCCCGCGGCCGACCGCGCCGGCCTTGAAGGCGTCGTGTGGTTGCGCACGACCATCGACCTGACGCCCGAACAGGCCGCGGCGGCCCGGCGGATCCAGCTGGGACCGATCGGCAAGTTCGACGAAACCTATATCAACGGCCGCTATGTCGGCGGCGGCAGCGTCGACTGGGTCTGGCGCAATTACGAATTTCCGTCCGGCACGCTGAAGGCCGGGCGCAACGTCGTCGCGGTCCGCGTGGTCGGCGCGAACGGGCGGATGGCGATCACCAACGCCGGCAACCGCGCCATCGGCCTTGGCGATGGCGGCACGGTGCCGCTCAACGGTCCGTGGCGCTACCGGATCGGCAGCCGGATCGGGAATGTGCAGGTGCCGCCCGCGCCTTGGGAAGTCCCGAACAGCCTGACGACGCTCTACAACGGGATGATCGCTCCGCTCGCCGGCTACGGGCTGAAGCTCGCCGCATGGTATCAGGGGGAATCGAACGCCGGCGAGGCGAGGGCCTATCGCGGGCTGCTGACGACGCTGATGGCGGATTGGCGGCGAACCTTCGCCCAGCCGGACCTGCCCTTCTTCGTCGTGCAGCTGACCGCCTTTGGCAAGCCGCAGACCGTACCGGTCGATTCGGGCTGGGCGGCGCTGCGCCAGGCACAGGCGGAGGCGGTCGCGGCCGACGCCCATGCCGGCCTGGGCGTGACGCTGGACGTCGGCGACCGGTTCGACATCCACCCGGCGCAGAAGAAGGTCGTGGGCGAACGCCTCGCCCGACTCGCCCGTGTCGTCGCCTATCGTCAGCCGGGCTTTCGCAGCGGACCGGAGGCGGTGGAGGCGGTGCGGCAAGCCGGCGATATCGTCGTCCGCTTCCGCAATGTGACCGGCGGGCTGCAACGCTATGGCGGCGCTTCGGCGATCGGGTTCGAACGGTGCGCCGGGACCATGTGCAGCTTCGTCGACGGGATGGTACAGGGCGACGCGATCGTGCTGCCCGGTGCCAACCGGCCGGAGGTGACGACGATCCGCTATGCCTGGTCCGACGCGCCGTTCGTCAACCTGTTCGATGGCGCCGACCTGCCAGCCGCGCCGTTCACGCTGCCGGTCCGCTGACGGGTAGGCGGCGGGGCAGGCGCCCCGCCGCCATCCGCATCACGGTACGACGAATGTGGTCGTGGCAATGTGATGCAGCTTGTCGACCGGGCCGCCCGCGACCCGCAGGCGGCCGGTTTCGACCTGTGCGCTGTTCAGCAGATAGCGGCCCTTGCCGGCAACGGGGACGTCCACCGCGCCATCGGCACCGGCGGTCAGCTCCACGCTCTTCCGGTCGGGCGCAATCAGCGTCATCTTGGCGCTGGCCACCGGCTTGCCGTTGTGGAGCAGGGCGAAGCGGTTCGCACCGGCGGACAACGGCGCGATCTCATAGGTCATGCGCGTGCCCGTCTCGCTGCGACCGGCGCGGGCGTAATAGACTACGCCTTCCTTCGCTCCGGCCTCGCCCCAAGGCTGGAAAACCGAATCGTCGGTGACGCGCACGTCGCCAGGCGCGACCGCCGCTTCGATATACCCTGCGCGACGTACCAGCGGCACATTGGCCTGACCCACGATCTTGGGCGCAGTCAGGTTCTTGAACTCCGGATCGCCGCCGGCGGGCATCGCTTCGGCCGGTTCACCCAGATAGATGCGCGCCGGGCCGTTGCCGTCGCGCTCCACCCACACCTCATGCGCGTTCGCCGTTGCCGGCGCTACCAGCGCGATCATCAGGGCCAAACGTCGCATCAATTCTCTCCTGTTCTGCCCGATCTGCATAGTAATAATGCGATTAGGTCGCAATAGCGTTGCCTTGTCCAAAATGGGCCGATAGAGAATGGCGATATTGAAAGCGAGTCGCAAAAGGGGTTGGGGTGAAGCATTCGGTACGATCGCGCGCGCTGATGGGGCTTGCCGCGCTGTGTCTTCCCGCGCTGCCGGCATGGGCGGAACCGGTGTCGAGCGAACGGGCGGCAGAGGACGATGCGGAGGATCAGCGCGGTGAGGAGATCATCGTCGTTGGCAAAAGCTATGGGCAGGCCGTTGGCAAGACGGTCACCCCGCTGAAGGATGTGCCGAACACCATCACCGTGATCGATCAGGAACTGATCCAGCAACGCAACCTGTTCACGCTGGAAGACGCGCTGACCGCCACCAACGGCGTCACCATCACCGGGATCAGCAGCGAGGACCCGTCCTATCTGTCTCGCGGTTTCACCATCAACAACTATCTGGTCGACGGCGTACCGACCTTTGCCTTCGGCTTTCCGGCGGTGGTGCCCGACCTTTTCCTCTACGACCGGGTAGAGGTGCTGCGCGGCCCGGCGGGGCTGTTCAGCGGCGCCGGCAATCCGGCCGGCAGCATCAACCTGGTGCGCAAGCGTCCGCTCGACGAACGTCGCGTTAGTGCGCTGGCGGGCTATGGCAGCTTCCGGAATTTCCGGGGGGAGGTCGATGTCTCGACGCCGCTCGATCCGGTGTCGGGCATTCGTCTGGGCGCGATGGTCCAGGATCAGGATCAGTTCTTCGACGTGGCGCACCGTTACCGCTTCGCGGCGTTCGGTGTCGCCGACACCCGGATCGGCGACAACACGACGCTGACCGTCGGCGGCAATTACGACCTGTTCAAGCCCGCGATCCAGTCCGGCCTGCCCGGCATCATCGGCGGCGCGGATGGCAGCGAAGGGCGGCTGCTCGACGTGGCGCGGTCGACCTATCTCGGCGCGGACTGGAACCGCTTCCGCTCCGAAAGCTGGTCGGGCTTCGTCGAACTGGCCCACCGCGTCAGCGACCGCTGGACACTGCGTGCGACGGGGCTGTTGAGCGACGTCGATCGCATCGACGTGTACAGCTATATCGGCAATCAGCCGGTCACGCCAACCAACGGCGTCACCAGCCATATTGCCTATCGCGGCGACAGCACGATGCAAACGCGCTCGTTCGATTTCAACGGGGTAGGGAGCTTTCCTGCCTTCGGGCGCGAACAGACGCTGATCCTCGGCGCGGACTATCAGGCGAGCACGTCGACGTCGGCCAGTGCGCGTCGTTCGAACTATGCGACGATCAACGTGTACGATCCGGTATCGCCGACCGAGCCCGATCTCGATCCCTATACGCTGGCGACCGGCAAGGCGGTCAACGGCAGCGTGACCGATGTCGAGCAATATGGCCTGTACGGACAGCTGCGACTAAGCCCGCTGGCCGGGCTGACGCTGGTCGGCGGCGGCCGCATGACGTGGTGGGACACCACGATCATGCTGATCTCGGCGCAACTGGTCCGGGGGCTGCCCTCGACCTACAGCTTCGACGAACGCTTCACCCCCTATGCCGGGGTGGTGTGGGACGTCACCCGCGACCTCAACCTCTATGCCAGCTATGCCGACAGCTTCACGCCGCAGGCGCCGGTCGGCGGGCGTATCCGTCCGGATGGTCGCGCGCTCGAACCGCTGATCGGCGAACAGTATGAGGCGGGCAGCAAGCTCTCGCTGATGGACAAGCGCCTGCTGCTGTCGGCGGCGGTGTACCAGATCACGCAGAAGAACCGCGTCTTCAACGATCCCAACCTCGACACGATCGTCTATCAGATCGGCAAGGTCCGCGCGCGCGGCGTGGAGGCGGAGGCGAGTGGCGAAATCCTGCCCGGCTGGCGCATCAATGGCGGTTACAGCTATACCCGGACCGAATATCTGGAGGACGCCAACCCCGTGCTGGAGGGCCTGAGCCTGCTGCCGGTGATTCCGGAGAATATGGTGAAGGTCTTCACCAACTACGAACCGGTCGACGGACCGCTTGCCGGCGCCAGCATCGGCGCGGGGGTGACGTGGTTCGATTCGACCTGGGCCGGAAATCCGGCATTCTACAATGCCAACGGCACGCTGCGCACGCGCTCCAGCATCGTCCGGCAGGGGGCCTATGCCGTTGCCGATGTCCGGGCCGGCTATCGTATCAACGATAATCTCTCGCTCGCCATCAACGTCAACAACCTGTTCGACCGCAGCTATTACGCCCGCATATCGTCGACCGGACGAGGCAATTACTATGGCGCACTGCGGACCGTGCTCGCCAGCATCCGGGCAACCTTGCCATGAGTGCCGCCGGGCAGGTGCGCCATGTCCTGTGGCGGCGGGTCGGCGACAACGCGTTGCGGCTGATCGCTGCGCTGCCGGTCGGCTATGCGGTGGCGAGCCTCTGGTCGATGGCGCTCGCCCGCATCCTGCCCGGTGATCCGGTACAGGCGACGATCGCCGCTGCGTTGATCGCGCTGGTCCTGTGCGCGCTGGCGGCGATGTGGGCCTATGCCGCGCGTAGCGGCTGGCGCGCCCTGTGGACGTTGGTCGTCGCGGGGGCAGTGGCCGGCGGAATTTGCTGGGGATCGATCGCGGTCTGGGGACGGATATGAGCAAGGGATTTCGCCAGTCGCAATCGACGCTGCATACCTGGTCGGGACTGCTGCTCGGCTGGCTGCTGTTCGCGGTGTTCGTCGCCGGTACGTCGGCCTATTGGCGCGAAGCGCTGAACCGCTGGGCGCGGCCGGAACTCAGCCGGATCGATGATCGCGATCGGGTCGTGGAAGGGGCGGTCGCGTTCCTGTCGCGCAAGGCGCCCGAGGCACAGAGCTGGTTCATCACCGTGCCGACGACGCAAAGCGCCGGTGCCGATCTGTTCTGGGTGCCGCAGGCCAAGCCCGGCGAGGAAGGTCGTCGACGCGGGCGGCGTGACACCCGCGCCTTTATCGGCAGCGACGGGCAGGAGGGGACGGCGCGCGAGACGCGCGGCGGCGACTTCTTCTACCGCTTCCATTTCGACCTGCATTATATGCCGGTCTTCTGGGCCCGCTGGATCGTCGGCATCGCCGCGATGTTCATGCTGGTCGCGATCTTCACCGGCATCGTGACCCACAAGAAGATCTTCCGCGACTTCTTCACCCTGCGACGCGGCAAGGGGCAGCGATCCTGGCTGGACGGGCATAATGCAACCGCCGTCCTCGCGCTGCCGTTCCACCTGATGATCACCTATACCGGCCTCGTCACGCTGATCGCGATGCTGATGCCCTGGGCGATCGTCGCCAATTACAGCGACGAATCAAAGCTGTACGCTGCGGTCTTCCCCGAAGCACCGGCGGTCGAGCGGACGGGGCGCCCCGCGCCGCTGACCGATCTGGTCAGCGTGATCCGCGATGCCGAACGTCGCATGGGCGGAACGACGGGCTATGTCACCGTCCTCAACCCCGGCGACGCCGCTGCGCGCATTTCGCTGACCCGTTCGGGCACGTCGATGCTGTCGGCGCGCAGCCCCAGCATCGCCTATGGCGGTGTGACCGGCCGCATGTTGTGGCAGGCCCCGCCACCGGGCGGCGCGGTGGAGACGCAGGGCGTGATGGTCGGGCTGCACGCCGGCCGGTTCGGCGATTACCCGATGCGCTGGCTGTATTTCCTGTGCGGCATCGCCGGCTCGCTGATGGTCGCCAGCGGGTTGGTGTTGTGGACGGTCAAGCGGCGGGAGCGCCTGCCGAACGCGGCCCGACCGCCCTTCGGCTTCCGCGTGGTCGAGCGGCTAAACATCGGCTTCGTCGCGGGATTTCCGCTGGCGATGACGATCTATCTCTGGGCCAATCGCCTGTTGCCGACCAGCCTCGCCGCACGTGCCGATGCCGAGATCAACGCGATGTTTGCCGGATGGGCGGCGATCTTCCTCTACTCGCTGGCACGGCGGCCGACACGGGCATGGGTCGAACTGCTGGCGTTGCAGGCGGTGCTGCTGATCGCGTTGCCGCTCTACAACATCGTTGCCCTGCCCACCGGCCTGTTTGCGACCATCGGATCGGGCGACTGGGCATTGGCCGGTGCCGACCTGACCTTCCTTGCGCTTGGTGCCGGGTTCGGCTTCGCCGCATGGCGGGTGCACCGCTATCGCCCGAAGGCGCGGCGTCCCGCCCGCAATGCCGCTATCGTTTCCTCCAATCTGGCGCCGGCCGAATGATCGCTCTCGCACTCCTCATCGCGCTCGGCGCATTCTCCCTGCTCGCGCTCGCCAGTGACCGGCACCAGCATCGCTGGGAAGGCATCGACATCGCCTGGCGGCGGCGCGGCGGATGGGCGCTGGTCGCGCTGACCTTCGTCACGGCCTTCGCCGCCTGGGGGCCGGTCTATGGCGCGATCGGCGGGTTCGGGCTGCTGATGCTGGGGGCGGGGGCGAGTTTCCTCGCCCTCAACCTGACCCAGCGTTAGAGCGCCGCCGCCGCCCATTCCCCGAACGCATCGCGGGCGCGGGCGGTATACATCTTCTTGCGATCGGCTTTCTTGGTCCGGCCGGGGATCGGCGGCATCAGCCCGAAATTGACGTTCATCGGCTGATAGGTTTCCGCGACTGCCGCCCCGGTGATGTGGTGCAGCAACGCGCCAATCGCCGTCTCGACCGGCGGCGGCGCCAGTTCCTTGCCCGCCAGTTCGGCCGCGGCGAAGCGGCCCGCCATCAGCCCGACCGCCGCGCTTTCGACATAGCCCTCGCACCCCGTCATCTGTCCCGCAAAACGCAAATGCGGGCGAGTTTTCAACCGCAGCGTCGGGTCGAGCAGTTCGGGCGAGCGGATAAAGGTATTGCGGTGCAGCCCGCCCAGCCGCGCGAACTCGGCATTCTCCAGGCCCGGGATCGTCCGGAACAACCGCACCTGCTCGCCATGCTTCAGCTTCGTCTGAAACCCGACGATGTTCCACAACGTACCGGTAGCATTGTCCTGCCGAAGTTGAACAACAGCATGCGGCCAACGCCCCGTACGCGGATCATCCAACCCGACCGGCTTCATCGGGCCGAAACGCAGCGTGTCGAGCCCGCGTTCCGCCATGACCTCGATCGGCATGCAGCCTTCGAAATAGGGGACATTCTCCCATTCGCGAAACTCGGCCTTCTCGCCCGCGAGCAGGCCGGCGTGGAGCGCTTCATACTGTTCGCGGCTCATCGCGCAGTTGATGTAATCCTTGCCGTCGCCCTTGTTCCAGCGGCTCTGGAACCATGCCTGCTCCATGTCGATCGAATCGAAATGGACGATCGGGGCGATGGCGTCGAAGAAGGCGAGTGCCTCGGCACCGGTCGCGCCGCCGATATCACCGGCCAACGCGGGGGCAGTCAGTGGGCCGGTGGCGACGATCGTCATGCCGGCATCGGGTAGGGTATCGACCCGTTCGCGGACGATGGTGATGTTGGGATGCGCTTCAAGGGCGGCAGTTACCCCCGCCGAGAAGCCGTCGCGATCCACGGCCAGCGCCGACCCCGCCGGGACCTTGTGCTCGTCGCCCTTTGCCATGATGAGCGATCCCAGCGCGCGCATCTCGGCATGCAGCAGCCCGACCGCATTCGATTCGGCATCGTCGGAACGGAAGCTGTTGGAACAGACCAGTTCGGCCAGGTCGTCGCCCTGATGCGCCGGCGTGTTGTCGCCGCCGCCACGCATTTCCGACAGGCGGACTTTGGCGCCGGCCTCCGCCAACTGCCATGCGGCTTCGGAACCGGCCAGACCGCCGCCGATGATGTGAACGTCATATTGCATGGCAGGCGTCTAGGCCGATCAACGATAACGGGCAATGAACGTACGCCGCGGACCATCGTTTTATGGACGGGGTGCCGGCACGACGGGATGAACGCATGAAAATCTATACGATCGGCTATGAAGCGGTGACCATGGCGGAATTCGTCGCGGCGTTGCAGGCTGCCAGCGTGCGCCGGGTCATCGACGTGCGTGCGCTGCCGCTGTCACGCCGACCCGGCTTTTCGAAGTCGTCGCTCGCCGCCGAACTCGCGACGCACGACATCGACTATGTCCATCTGAAGGCGCTCGGCACGCCGAAACGTGGGCGCGACGCGGCGAAGAAGGGCGACGTCGCTACGTTGCGCGCGGTCTATGACGAGCAGCTCGAACTGCCCGAGGCTCAGGCACAGGCCGCGATCATGCTGGACCTGGCGGCGGAGATGCCGTCGGCGCTGCTATGCTTCGAGCGGGAGCCGGCGCATTGCCACCGGACGTTGCTGCTCGAAGCGGTCGGGCAGGGGGCGGAGGTGATCGAGCTGTACGCCTAGACCCTCCCCGGCACGGGGAGGGGGACCATTCGCAGCATGGTGGAGGCGGGTATCCCCATACGGAACGGTAGCGTTCGCGGGCATTCCCCTGCACCATCGCCTCGGCGACGGTCCCCCTCCCCGCAGGCGGGGAAAGACCTTCAGCCCGTGATTGGCCGCTTCACCTTGCCGTCCTCATCCCGGTGCAGCGGCCCATACGCCACCACCGCGTTGAGCGGCAGTGGAGCATAGAGGTGCGGGAACAACTGACCGCCACGCGACTCCTCCCACTTCACCGCATCACCCAACGCCGCCAGATCGACTTCCGCCACATGCAGGTCGTCCTGCCCGGCGAAATGCTTGTCGACCGTTTCAGTTAACTGCTCGAAGGTCGATAGATGGACATACCCGTCCGCCAGATCGACCGGCGCGCCGGCAAAGCTGCCATCGGCCTCCAGCGCCGCCATCTGCTGGGCGGTCAGCACCTTGAACGCGGTGGTCGGGGTCATTCCTCGACATCCCCTTCGCTGATCGTGTCGGGGCCGGTGCCGTCGTCGAGCACGATATCGCCCTCGGCCGCCGGCATCGCGGCGCGTTCCTCGGCGACGATCGCTTCGGCCTCGTTCTCCGGCGTCTCGTCCTCGTCGATCTTCGCCGCCGACACGACCTGCTCGCCAAAGCCCACGCGGAAGATGGTGATCCCCTGTGTATTACGACCCGCGACGCGAATGTCGCCGACGGTCGTGCGGATCAGCTTGGCCTGATCGGTCACCAGCATCAGCTGTTCACCATTATGCGCCGGGAAGCTGGCAACGACCGGCCCGTTGCGGTCGGACGTGACGATGTTGGTGATCCCCTGACCGCCGCGCCCGGTACGGCGATATTCATAGGCCGAGGTCCGCTTGCCGAAGCCGTTGGCGGTGACGGTCAGGATGAATTCCTCCGCCGCCTCGAACTCGGCCATGCGTTCGGCAGGCAGCGTGATTTCGCGGTCGCCTTCCTTCCAAGGTGCGGCCTTGAGGTACTGCTCGCGCTCCTCGGCGCTCGCCTCGAACCCGCCCAGGATCGACAGCGAGATGACGTCGTCGTCCTTGCCCAGCGAGATACCGCGCACGCCGGTCGACGTCCGGCTCTGGAACTCGCGCACATCGGTCGCGGCGAAGCGGATCGCCTTGCCCGCCTTGGTCGCCAGGAGCACGTCGTCGGTTTCCGTCAGCAGCGCCACGCCGATCAGGCGATCGTCGCTGTCGTCGTCGAAGCGCATCGCGATCTTGCCGGCGGTCGGAATGTTCGCGAACGCGTCCATCGAGTTGCGCCGCACCGTGCCGTTCGCGGTCGCGAACATGACGTGCAGGTCGCTCCACCGCTCCTCGTCCTCGGGCAGCGGCAGCACGGTCGAGATCGTCTCGCCCGCCGCCAGCGGCAGCAGGTTGACCATCGGCCGTCCGCGCGTCGCCGGACCGCCCTCGGGCAGGCGCCACACCTTCATGCGGTACACCTTGCCCGCGGTCGAGAAGAACAGCACCGGGGTGTGGGTGCTGGTCACGAAAAGGTTCGTGATCGCATCCTCATCCTTCGTCGCCATGCCCGCGCGTCCCTTGCCGCCGCGCTTCTGCGCACGGAAGGCATCGAGCGGGGTGCGCTTGATATAGCCCTGCACCGTGACCGTGACGACCATGTCCTCGCGCTCGATCAGGTCCTCGTCATCGATGCCGTCGGCGGCACCGGCGATCTCGGTCCGGCGCGGCGTCGCGAATTCGGCGCGGACGTCGACCAGTTCCTGCCGCATGACGGCATAGAGCTTGGCACGGTTCCCGAGAATCTCGAGCAGGTTCCCGATGGACCCGGCCAGTTCCTTCAGCTCCTCGCCGATCTCGTCGCGGCCGAGCGCGGTCAGGCGGTGGAGCCGCAGGTCGAGGATCGCGCGGACCTGGAGGTCCGACAGGCGGTAGACGTCGCCGGTCGTGTCGGATTCGACCGCCTCGACCAGCTTCAGATAGGGCGCGATCTCCGCCACCGGCCATTCGCGCGCCAGCAGCGCGGCGCGGGCGGCGGCGGGGCTTTCCGACCCGCGGATGATCCGCACCACCTCGTCGAGGTTGGTGACCGCGATCACCAGACCCAGCAACAGGTGCGCCCGCTCGCGCGCCTTCGCCAGTTCATACTTCGACCGGCGCGTAATGACCTCTTCGCGGAAGCCGACGAACGCGTCGATGATTTGGCTGAGGTTGAGCAGTTCGGGACGACCGCCGCGGATCGCCAGCATGTTCGCCGCGAAGCTCGACTGCGCCGGCGTGTGCCGCCACAGCTGGTTCAGCACCACGTCGGGCGTCGCATCGCGCTTCAAGTCGATGACGATCCGCACGCCTTCGCGGTTCGATTCGTCGCGAATGTCGCTGACGCCTTCGATGCGCTTGTCCTTGGCGGCCTCGGCGATCTTTTCGACCAGCCCCGACTTGCCGACCTGGAAGGGAATTTCGGTGAGCACGATCGAGCGCCGCTCGCCGCGCGCCTCGACGATGTGGCGCGACCGCAGGATGATCGACCCGCGACCGCCGGCATAGGCAGCGCGCGCGCCGGCGCGACCGAGCATCAGCGCGCCGGTCGGGAAGTCCGGTCCGGGCACGATCTCGCACAGTTCCTCATGGGTCAGCGGCTCGCCACCCTCGACCCGGCGGTCGATCGTCGCGAGACAGGCATCGACCACTTCGCCCAGATTGTGCGGCGGCACGTTGGTCGCCATGCCGACCGCGATACCGCCTGCACCGTTGACCAGCAGGTTCGGGAAGCGCGCCGGCAGGACCGCCGGCTCCCGTTCCGACCCGTCATAGTTCGGCACGAAATCGACCGTATCCTTGTCGAGATCGTCGAGCAGCGCCATCGCCGACTTGGCGAGGCGCGCCTCGGTGTATCGCATCGCGGCGGGCGGATCGGGGTCCATCGACCCGAAGTTCCCTTGACCGTCGATCAGCGGCAGCCGCATCGACCAGGGCTGCGCCATGCGCGCCAACGCGTCGTAGATCGCGGTATCGCCATGCGGGTGATATTTACCCATCACGTCGCCGACGATGCGCGCCGACTTGCGATACGCCTTGCCCGGCACGAAGCCGCTTTCCTGCGCCGAATAGAGAATGCGCCGATGCACCGGCTTCAACCCGTCGCGCACGTCGGGGAGCGCGCGCGAGACGATGACGCTCATGGCATAGTCGAGATAGCTCGACCGCATCTCGTCCACGATCGAGATGGGGGCGATATCGGATGGGTCGGCGATCAGCGTCGCGTCTGTCAAAGTTCGATGCTTTCGGGGAATGTTTCGGTTGCATGGCAGATTAGCCGGTCGGGGGCGGAAAGCCAAGTCTCGCGACCGGGATCAGGGCGG
This sequence comes from Sphingomonas sp. ABOLH, assembly GCF_003951715.1. Classification (NCBI taxonomy): domain Bacteria; kingdom Pseudomonadati; phylum Pseudomonadota; class Alphaproteobacteria; order Sphingomonadales; family Sphingomonadaceae; genus Sphingomonas; species Sphingomonas sp. ABOLH. Next base: position 87,428 of record NZ_QQWV01000004.1, read on the forward strand.
TTCGGAACATGGTGCGGCGCAGCGTGTTGCCCCTGACGATGCGCGATCTTCAGCAAGCCTTTAACGCCCTGCCGCCGGCCGCCGCCGATCTGGGCACCATCGTCCTGTCGATCCTCGCGGCGCTGCTGCTGCACGCCGCCACCTTCCGGGTACTTCGCCGTTTTGCCGAGCGAACGCCGGGGTCGGTTGATGACGTTTATGTCGACCATGCGTGGCGACCGATGCGCTGGATTCTCGTCGCGATGGCGCTTGCCAGCGTCCGCAAGCCGCTGCGCCTGCCCGACCGCTGGGACGATTTGTGGACGCAGATGGCGGGACTGGTCGTGCCGCTGCTGATGGGCTGGTTCGCCATCGCGATGATCCGCGCGTCGGTAAAGGCGGTGGAGGTCGCAACCGACATCACCGTCGCCGACAATCTGCGCGCGCGGCGGCGGCGGACGCGCAGCGCGATCCTCGGCCGGATCGCGATCATCGCCATCGGCTTCATCACCGTCTGCCTGATGCTGCTCTCCATCCCCAGCATCCGCTCGGTCGGCGTCACGCTGATGGCATCGGCGGGCCTTGCCGGCCTTGCGGTCGGTGCCGCGGCCCAGCCGGCGCTCAAGAACATCATCGCCGGCGTGCAGATGGCGTTCACCGAACCGATCCGCATCGACGACGTTGTCATCATCGAGAATGAATGGGGCCGGATCGAGGAGATCCGCCTGACCTATGTCGTCGTCCGGTTGTGGGACGAACGGCGCCTCGTCGTGCCGGTGTCGAAATTCCTCGAATCGAGTTTCCAGAACTGGACGCGGACGACCAGCGGCCTGTTGGGATCGGCCTTCTTCTGGCTGGACCCGACGACCAACATCCCGCGCCTGCGCGAAAAGTTCGAGGAACTGGTCGAGGCCGATCCGCTGTGGGACGGGCGCGCGCATGTGTTGCAGGTGACCGATACCAAACCCGACGCGATCGAGGTCCGCATCCTCGCCACCGCGTCCGACGCCGCCCGCGCGTTCGACCTGCGCTGTTCGCTGCGCGAGGGGATGCTGGCCTATATCCGCGACGAAATGCCCGAAGCCCTGCCGAAGCGGCGGCTGTTGGTGGAGGAGCAGGAAGCGCCGCCCCACTAATCCGTCATTCCGGCGGAGGCCGGAATCCATGGACACGGACGGCCTCGGCTGGAACCGCGACCTCACCCCATCCATCGATTCCGGCCTTCGCCGGAATGACGTTAGGCCCTATTGGCAGCGATGAACGCGTCCACGTTGCGGCCCAGCACCGTCATCGGCACGCCACCGCCCTGCACGACCAGATCGTTGAACGCCTTGAAGTCATAGCGCGGTCCGAGCGCCGCCTGCGCCTTCGCGCGCAGCCGCACGATCTCCGAATGACCGACCTTGTAGCCGCATGCCTGACCCGGCCAGGAACAATAGCGGTCGACCTCGCCCGACACTTCGTCGACGCTCGATCCGTTGGTCGTGGCGAACCAGTCGATCGCCTGCTGCCGGGTCCAGCGCTTGGCATGCAGCCCGGTGTCCACCACCATCCGGCACGCGCGGAACGCCAGCGACTGCAGATAGCCCAGCCGCCCGACGGGATCGCCGTCATAGGCGCCCAGTTCATCGCCCAGCTGCTCGGCATAGAGCGCCCAACCCTCTGAAAAGGCATTGAACGCCATCAACGAGCGGATGAGCGGCAGGCGGAACGTATATTCGCCCTGCCACACATGGCCCGGTATCGCTTCGTGATACACCAAAGTCGGCAGCGAATAGCGCGTCCAGATGCCGGTGGTCCGCAGGTTGATCCACATGCGGCCCGGCGTCTTGCCGTCGATCGATCCCGCCCCGCCATAGGCGCCGGGCGCGCCCGCTTCCTCGACCGGCGGAATGCGCTTCACCTCGACATTGCCCGGCGCCAACGTATTGAACGCTCGCGGCATCCGCGCGCGGATATCGTTCAGGCGGTTCTGGACGAGGACCATGATCTGCGCCCGGCCCGGATCGCCTTCTGGAAAGACGAAGCGCGGATCCTTGCCCAGCGCCGTCATCCGCTCGCCGACCGATCCGGCGGTATAGCCCAGCTTGCGCAGGATCGGGTCCATCTGCCCCTGCAGCCGCGCCAGTTCGTCGCGGCCCTGCGCATGCACCTGATCGGGCGTCATCGGCGTGGTGGTCGACGCGCGCAACGCCCAGGCATACCAGCGATCGCCATCGGGTCGCGCCCACATGCCCGCATCGGCTGTCGCCTTCGCACGGTCGGCGCGGACGGCCGCGATCTGCCGGTCGAGCGCCGGGCCGACCTTGTCGCGCGCAATGGCGGTGGCGCGTGCGGTCCAGTCGCCGGGAATGTCCTTCGTCCGCCGGGCAAGCGAGGTGACGATGTCCCATGTCGCTGGGTCACCGCCACGCGCCTTGCCCAGCTGCGTCAGCGTCTTGTCGAGCAGGAAGTCCGGCGCGACCACCCCGCGTGCCGATGCCGCGCGCATCCGGTCGGTTTCGCCATCCAACTGCGCGGCATAGCTGTCCAGCCGCGCCAGATAGGCATCGGCATCGGCCTTGTTCGCGATGCCGTGGTCGCTGTCGAGGAAGCGCGGCACGTCCAGATAGGCCCCGACATTCTGGATGACGACATAGGGCGTGTTGCGCCACCCGCCGACGGCGACATCGCCGTAAGGGAGGGCAAAGCCGTCCAGCGCGGTTTCGAACGCGGTTCGCACGACATCGACATCGGTACGGGTCGTGGGCGACAGCGCGTCGGTATCGATGGCCTTGAGCGTTGCGACATGCGCTTGCAGATGCTCCGCCAGGCGCCGCTGCCCCGCCGCCGACCGGTCGCCCAGCCGGGATTTCAGCGCGGCGCGCGGGCCGGTATCGATGCCCAGCCCGGTCGCGCTTTCGGGTGAATCCTGCAGCCAGCTTTCGGCGATCTGCGACAGCGTGGCTTCGGCCGCGCGGTCGGCGGGGCTCGCAATGGCCTTGGTCACAGTCTGCTGCGCACGGGCAGGCAGGGCGGCGGCGAGCGTCGATGCGGCAGCACCGGCGATCCAGTCGCGGCGGGTGAGGTCCATGGCAGTTCCTTCGGGCAAGATCGTTCGCGGCGATACTTGTCGCGCGAACGCGCGGCGTCAATCGGCCGCCACGACCTGAACCACCGCGCCGCTGACGCCGACGATCCGGACGCGCGCCCCGGCCGGCAGGTCGGGGCCGCGTGCGATCCACTCGCTGTCGCCGACGCGCACCCGCCCGCTGCCGCCGACAATCGCCTCGACCACCGTCACCGACTGGCCGATCAGCCGTGCGCCTCGATCGTTCAGCAACGGATCGTCGCTGTCGACCGGATAGTCGGCATACCAGCGCCGCCCGATCAGCACCGTGATGACGCTCCACGCCCCGAACACCGCCAGCTCCGCACTCACCGTCAGCGCCGGGAACAGCAGCGCCAACAATCCGGTGATCCCGGCGGCGATCGCGATGAAAACCAGGAAGACGCCCGGCACCGCCAGTTCGGCCACGCCCAGCGCGACCGCCAGCAGCAACCATGCATAGCCGCTGTTGATCATCGCACCGGTGGCTCGAACGGTCCGGCGGGCCGCTCGCGCACCGGCTGGGCAGGCGCGGGGGCAGGGGCCTTGCCATCGCCCAGCGCTTCCTTGGCGAGCTGGCCGATGCCGCCCAGCGTACCGATCAGCTGGGTCGCCTCGACCGGGAACAGGATGGTCTTGGCATTGGGGCTGGTGGCGAACTTGCCGACCGCCTCGACATATTTCTGCGCGATGAAATAATTGATCGCCTGCGTGCCGCCCGCCTCGATCGCGTCGCTGACCACCTGCGTCGCCTTGGCCTCGGCCTCCGCCGCGCGCTCGCGGGCTTCGGAATCGCGGAAGGCGGATTCGCGCCGCCCTTCGGCTTCGAGGATGCGGGCCTGCTTCTGGCCTTCGGCGCGCAGGATCTCGGACGCACGCGCCCCTTCCGCCTCCAGGATATTGGCCCGCTTCTCGCGCTCCGCCTTCATCTGGCGACCCATCGCATTGACGATATCGGCCGGCGGGCGGATGTCCTTGATCTCGACTCGGGTGATCTTCACGCCCCACGGGTTCGTCGCATGGTCGACCACGCCCAGCAGTCGCGCGTTGATCTCGTCACGCTTCGACAGGGTTTCGTCGAGGTCCATTGACCCCATCACGGTGCGCAAATTGGTCGTCGTGATCTGCTGGAGCGCGACGTACAGGTCGGACACTTCATAGGCTGCCTTGGCCGGGTCCAGCACCTGGAAGAACACGACGCCATCGGTCGATACCATGGCATTGTCGCGGGTAATGATTTCCTGACCCGGTATATCGATCACCTGCTCCATCATGTTCACCTTGCGGCCGACCCGATAGAAAAAGGCGGGGTAGAAGTTGAACCCCGGCTTCGCGACGGCGGTGAAGCGGCCGAAATGCTCGATCGTATATTGATGCCCTTGCGTGACGATCTTCACGCTCGCGAACAGGTACAATACGACCATCAGAACGATAGCGGCGATCAGGCCCAAGAGCATCGGTCGTCCCCAGCTTGTGTTTTGTCCCTTGCTGTCTAGCATGACCGACCGATGGAACCAGCGATAACCCTAGCACCGCGGAGCGTTTTGTTCGTGCCCGCGGTCCGACCCAGCATGATCGCCAAGGCGGCGGGCCTGCCCGCCGACCTGATCGTCCTCGACCTCGAGGACGCGGTACGCGACGCGGACAAGGCAGGCGCGCGCGAGGCGCTGCCGGTCTCGCTCGAATTGCTGCATGGTCGTTGCGCCGGGGTCAGGATCAATGCGCCCGGCACGCCCTATTTCGCAGAGGATCTTGCCGCGATCCGGTTGGCCAATGTGGCGCTGGTGGTGGTGCCGAAGGTGGAATCGCCCGCCGACCTTGCGCAACTCGCCGGTCATCCGGTGCTGGCGATGATCGAGACGCCCGCCGGGGTGCTGGCGGCACCGCAGATCGCGGCGACGCCCGGCGTGGTCGGCCTGATGGTCGGCACCAACGACCTCGCCGCATCGCTGCGCCTGCCGCCGGGTGCCGGGCGGGGGTCGTTGTCGCATGCATTGCAGACCGTCGTCATCGCCGCGCGGGCGGCAGGCGGCTGGGCGATCGACGGCGTCTTCAACGCACTGAAGGATGCCGCCGGACTGGCGCAGGAATGTGCCGATGGGCGCCTGATGGGCTTTGACGGAAAGTCGCTGATCCATCCCGACCAGATCGCGGTGGCGAACACGGCCTTTTCACCCAGCGCCGCCGAAATCGAAGAGGCGACGGCGCTGGTCGCTGCCGCGCGGGGCGGGGCGGAGCGGTTCCAGGATCGCATGATCGAGGACATGCACGTCGAAATGGCACGCCGGACGCTGCAACGCGCGCCTTGACGCTTGCCCGTAACGGTTCGGGTCGATAGTGGGGCGCATGACGCTCCGCCCGATCCTCGGACTCGCCGCCCTGCTGTGCAGCACGCCGGTCCTTGCCCAGTCGATCACGCCGCAGATGCTGCGCGACCATGTCGCGGTCCTCGCCAGCGATACATACGAAGGACGGGAACCCGGGACCGCCGGTGGCGATCGTGCGGAAGCCTATGTGTTGCAGGCATTTGCCGATGCGGGGCTCAAGCCGGGCGCACCCGATGGCCGCTGGCGGCAGGAAGTGTCGCTGACCAGCGTCCGCTCGGTATCGAGCAGTGGATCGGTCACGCGCGACGGTCGGACGACTTCGCTGCCCGGCGTAGTGGCCACGGGCAAGATGCCCGACACGCGCATTGCCGGGGTCGGCATGGTCTATGCCGGTGGGCTGGACGGTGCGGCGCTTGCGGCGGGACCGGTTCGCGACAAGGTCGTCGTGATGACGCTGGGGCCGGGGCGTAGCGCGAAGCTGGAGGCGCTCGCCCGTGCCGGTGCCGCCGCCGCGATCTTCGTGGCGCCCGCGACGCTCAAGGAAGCGGAACTGCGCGAGGCGTTCGGCCATGCCACCGTCCGCGACGGCAGCGTCGAACCGATGCTCGTCGCCTATCTTTCGGAAGCGCAGGCGGCCGCGCTGCTCGGTCCGCAGGCCGCCACGCTGACGAAAGTTGGCGCCGCTAAGGATTTTCGCGCCGTCGCGCTGGACGGAACGGTCGCTCTGTCGGCGGTCACCGTCCGCAACCGCTACACCACTGCCAACATCGTCGGCATGATCCCGGGCACCGCGACGCCGAACGAAGCGGTGCTGCTATCGGCGCACTGGGATCATATCGGCATCTGCCGTCCCGAAGGCGCACCCGACCGCATCTGCAACGGCGCGGCAGACAATGCCAGCGGCACTGCGATCCTGATCGAGGTCGCCAAGGTCCTCGCCAAGGGGCCGCCGTCCAAGCGCAGCATCTACTTCGTCGCGACCACCGCCGAGGAAAAAGGGCTGATCGGTGCCGATGCCTATGCCGCCGCGGTCGCCGAAACCCCGCTGAAGATCGTCGCGAACCTCAATATCGACACCGCCGCGATCGTGCCGACCGGCATGCCGGTGGCGATGGTCGGGCGGGGCAACCATCCGAAGATCGACGCCATCGTCGACGCCACCGCCCGCGCGATCGGCCGCAAGGTCGATACCGATACCGAAGCGAACATCATGGTGCAGCGCCAGGACGGCTGGGCGTTCGGAAAGCGCGGCATCCCCGCGGTGATGGCCACCGGGTCGGTCAGCGACATGAAGCGGCTGTTCGCCTATCTCGAAGGGCCGTACCACAAACCCAATGACGACCTCGCGCACATCGACCTGTCGGGTGCCGCCGAGGACGCCGACCTGCATGTCGCGCTCGCCCGTGCGCTTGCCGATCCCGCCCGCTACCCCGCCAACTGAGACGAGACGACGCTTCCCATGGATATCACCCTCGGCCTGACCTTCGACGACGTGCTGCTGGTTCCGCAGGAATCGGACGTGCTCCCCAGCCAGGCCGACCCGCGCACCCGCGTCGCCCGTAATCTGGCGCTCAACATCCCGTTCCTGTCGTCGGCGATGGACACCGTGACCGAAGCCGACATGGCGATCGTCATGGCGCAGCTGGGCGGCATCGGCGTGCTCCACCGCAACCTGACCATCGAGGAACAATGCGCGGCGGTCCGTGCGGTCAAGCGTTTCGAAAGCGGCATGGTTGTCAACCCGATCACCATCACCGCCGACGCCCCGCTGTCGGCCGCCCGCGCGCTGATGGAACGCCACCGGATCAGCGGCATTCCGGTCGTCGACGCCTCGGGCAAGCTGGTCGGCATCCTCACCAACCGCGACGTCCGTTTCGCCGAGAACCCGAACCAGCCCGTTGCCGAGCTGATGACGAAGGACAATCTTGCCACCGTTCGCATCGGCGTTGCGCAGGAGGAGGCGCGTCGCCAGCTGCACCAGCGCCGCATCGAGAAGCTGCTGGTGGTAGACGACAATTACCACTGCGTCGGCCTGATCACCGTCAAGGATATCGAAAAGGCCGTCACCTATCCCAACGCGACCAAGGACGGCGCCGGGCGCCTGTGCGTCGCAGCCGCCACCACGGTCGGCGACAAGGGCTATGAACGGACCGAAGCGCTGATCGAGGCCGAATGCGACCTGATCGTCATCGACACCGCCCACGGCCATAACCGCCAGGTTGCGGAAGCGGTGAAACGGGTGAAGGCGATCGCCCCGCACGTCCAGGTCATCGCCGGCAACGTCGCAACCGGCGAAGCCACCCGCGCGCTGATCGATGCCGGGGCTGATGGTATCAAGGTCGGCATCGGCCCGGGCTCGATCTGCACCACCCGCGTCGTCGCCGGCGTCGGCGTGCCGCAGCTGACGGCGGTGATGGACGCGGCCAAGGCGGCAGCCGGCACCGGCGTGCCGGTCATCGCCGATGGCGGCATCCGGACCTCGGGCGATGTCGCCAAGGCGCTCGCCGCCGGCGCATCGGCGGTGATGATCGGATCGCTGCTGGCCGGCACCGAGGAAGCGCCCGGCGAAACCTTCCTGTACCAAGGCCGCGCCTACAAGAGCTATCGCGGCATGGGTTCGGTGGGTGCCATGGCCAAGGGGTCGGCCGACCGTTATTTCCAGCAGGATATCAAGGACCAGCTGAAGCTCGTGCCCGAAGGGATCGAGGGGCAGGTCGCGTTCAAGGGCCCGGCCAAGGACGTCATTCATCAGCTGGTCGGCGGCGTGAAGGCAGCGATGGGCTATACCGGATCGCACACCATCACCGAATTGCAGGATCGCGCGCGCTTCGTCCGCATCACCAATGCCGGCCTGCGCGAAAGCCACGTCCATGACGTGACGATCACCCGGGAGGCGCCGAACTACCCCACGCGCTGATCGGCACCCCGTCACAGGCGCACGCAACGCCCGGCCCCGAAATCGGGTGCCGGGCGTTTGCGGGTACGTTGACGGCCATCCGCATCCCGCTGGATTGATCTAGGTTATGTTGGTAGCGTCGCGTATCAATTTTCAGGAAGTTTCGGCATGAATCCCGCAGCGCGGACCCAGGCGGCAATCGATCTGGTCGATGCGATCATCGATGCAGCGAAGAGCGGCGGTGCGGCGGCGGATCAAGTGGCGAAGCGCTTCTTCGCGGCGCGGCGCTATGCGGGGTCGAAGGACCGTCGTGCGATCCGCACGCTGGCCTATGACGCCGTCCGACGATTCGGACCGGTCCCGGTATCGGCCCGCGCCGCGATCGTCGCGATGGCCGACGCGGACGCGGCGCTGGCAGCGACGTTCGACGGATCATCCTATGGTCCGTCGCCCATTACCGTCGACGAACCGCGCGCCGAAACCGGTCTGGCACCGGCATGGCTGGTCGACGCCTTTCGAAGCTCGGAATTGGGCGATGCCGACCTCGCCGCGCTGCTCGAGCGCGCACCGCTCGATATTCGGGTCAATCGCCTCCGCGCCGACCGGGACGCCGTTCTTGCCGAGCTGGGAGGCGAGCCTGCGGTCGATCTGCCCGACGCGATCCGTTTGCCCGCCGATGCGCCGCTCGATCAGGACGGCGTGTTGCAGGACGGCCGCGCCGAGGTGCAGGATTTCGGCAGCCAGATCGTGTCGCTCGCCGTCGGCGCGACACCGGACGGCTTCGCGATCGACCTGTGCGCCGGCGGCGGCGGCAAGACGCTCGCCATTGCCGCGCAGATGGCGGGGCGGGGGCGGATCCTCGCCACCGATACCGATCGGCCGCGCCTGTCGCGGCTCGCGCCGCGTGCCGCCCGTGCCGGCGTGACCATCGCCGAGCCCCGTCTGCTCGATCCGGGCAAGGAGGCGGCGATGCTGTCCGATGTTGCAGGTCAGGCGGACTGGGTGATGGTCGATGCGCCCTGTTCGGGCACCGGCACCTGGCGCCGCAATCCGGAGGCGCGCTGGCGGCTGACGCCGGATCGGCTCGACCGGGTCGTGGCGACCCAGGCACGATTGCTCGACGTGGCGGCTGGCCTTACCTCGCCGACCGGCACCATCACCTATGTCGTCTGTTCGCTGCTGGACGCCGAAGGCAGGGGTCAGGTCGATGCGTTCCTGTCGCGTCATTCCGATTGGCAAGCGCTGCCGCTTGCATTGCCGCGCGGCCGCGTCCACTGTCGGGGCATGCGCCTGACCCCGGCATCCGACTCTACCGACGGTTTCTTCGTCGCACGGCTCGGCCGGGCATAAGGTGCCAGTCGCTCGGTCGGAGATGTTGATGCGGTTCACCTCGGTTTCGGTCGCGGGCGCGCTGGTGCTGGTTTGTGCATCGGCCTCGCTCAGCGGTCAGCGTCCCGACAATCAGGTCGATCCGCGGTCGATGGCGCTGCTGCAACAGGGGCGCGCCGCGCAGGCCGCCGGCGACACCAATGCCGCGACCGGCCTGATCGAAAGCGCGCTGGTGATCGATCCGCGCAACCGCGCCGCCTATATCACCCTTGCCGATATCGCTCGCGCGCAGGGGCTGCCCGGCAAATCGATCCGCCTGTACCGCGAGGCGCTGAGCCTCGAACCGAACGACGTCGCCGCGCTGAAGGGTGAGGGCGAGGCGCTGGTCCAGAAGGGCGCCGTCAATCGTGCCAAGGATACGCTGGCCAAGCTCAAGACGGTGTGCGGCGCGACCTGTCCGGCAGCGAACGAACTGGCGGCGGTTATCGCCAAGGGCCCGCCGGTCACCGCGACCGCGCAGCAGACCCCGCCGGTGGTTCCGGGCGCGCCGAAGCCTGCCACGCCGCAATAAGCGCTGGTTCAAGGAAGGTTGGATTCGCGCGAAGACGCGAAGGCGTTGCGCGTGTCGCAACGGCCCGCCACGCCAGCGGCGGCAGCACCGGCCCTCGCCGCGCGAGACGTCACCCGTTCGCGGGCCGTCCGCTAGAAACGCAACCCCTTCGCGTCTCCGCGCCTTCGCGTGAACCCCTTGTTCCTAAACTGACAGTGCCCGCGCCAACGTCACGAACTCGGCGACGGACACCGTCTCCGCCCGCCGCGTGACGTCGATCCCGACCGCTTCCGCAGCCTCGATCGCGCCCGGCACCGCCTTCAAGCTCTGCCGCAGCATCTTGCGCCGCTGACCGAATGCCGCCGCCGTCAGCCGCTCCAGCACCTTCAGCGAAACGCCGTCCGGCGCATCGGTCGGCACGACATGGACCACCGCCGACATGACCTTGGGCGGCGGGGTGAAGGCGCTGCGATGCACCGGCATCGCGATCCGCGCCGTGCTGCGCCATTGCGCCAGTACCGCCAGCCGGCCATAGGCATCGTCATTGGCGCCCGCGACGATCCGGTCCGCGACCTCGCGTTGGAACATCAGCGTCAGGCTCTGCCACCATGGCCGCCAGTCGCTCGACAGCCAGCCGACGAACAACGCGGTGCCGACATTGTACGGCAGGTTCGACGCGATGTGCGGCCGCCCTTCGAACAGCGCGGGAGCATCGATCTCAAGGGCATCTCCCTCGATCAGCCGCAGCCGTCCCGGGAACAACGCCCCTAGCTCCTCCAGCGCGGGAATGCAGCGATGGTCGCGCTCGATCGCCGTCACCTTCGCGCCCGCCAGCAGCAATGCCCGCGTCAGGCCACCCGGACCTGGTCCGACCTCCAGCACCTCCTGATCGTGCAGATCGCCCGGTACGCGTGCGATCCGGTCGAGCAACTGCTGGTCGAACAGGAAATTCTGCCCCAGCGCCTTGTTCGCCGACAGCCCGTGCCGCTGGATGACGTCACGCAGCGGCGGGAGCGGGGTAAGCGGCGCGACACTCATGCGACGGCGGCCCGGCGCGCGGCCGCCTCGCCCGCCATACGGATCGCCGCGATCATCGCGCCCGGCTCGGCCACGTCTTCCCCGGCGATATCGAACGCGGTGCCGTGATCGGGCGACGTCCGCACGATCGGCAGGCCCAGCGTAATGTTGACCCCATCGTCGAAATGCAGCGTCTTGATCGGGATCAGCGCCTGATCATGATAGGCGCACAGTGCCGCGTCATATTTCGCCCGCGCGCGCGGATGGAACATCGTGTCCGCCGCCAGCGGTCCGACGATGTCGATCCCTTCGGCCCGTAACTGCGCGACGGCCGGCTGCATCACCTCGATCTCCTCGCGGCCGATCGCGCCGCTCTCGCCGGCATGCGGGTTCAGCCCCGCCAGCGTCAGCCGGGGCGCGGCGATCCCGAAATCGCGGGTCAGCCCTCGCGCCGTCGTTCGCGCCCGCGCGACGATCAGCTCGACGGTCAGCGTCGACGGGACGTCGGCCAGCGGCTCGTGGATCGTGATCGGCACCACGCGCAGCGTCGGTCCCGCCAGCATCATCACCGCATTCTCGCGCGCCACGCCGCACCGCTCCGCGACGAATTCGGTCTGCCCCGGATAGGTAAAGCCGACGCGATACAGCTCCGCCTTGGAGATCGGCGCGGTGACCAGCCCCGACGCGGCATCCGATCGCGCCAGTCCCACCGCCAGCTCGAGCGACTGGAGCGCGCAGCGTGCCCCGCCGATATCCGGCCGCCCCGGCACGATCGCATCGCCATCGACCACCGACACGACGGGCAGCGCACGGTTGAACACCTTCGCCGCGTCGCGCGGATCGTCGATCCGCTCTACCGGCCCGGTCCAGACCTGCGATACCGCCCGGACGTCGCCGACCGCGAAGAAGCAGGGCAGCGCCTCCGTCTCCCGGCGCGCCCATGCCTTTGCGATCACCTCCGGGCCGATACCCGCCGGATCGCCCATCGATATGGCGAGCGGAGCGACAACCGGCATCGCGCCCGCCCCCTCAACGATACTCGATCACCGCATCGCGCCGCAGGTCGCGCATCATCCGCTGGGCACGCAGGTTCACGCGCTCCTGTTCCAAGCCCTGCTGGATCTGCGCCGCGCTCGGGATGCCGGCGGTGCGCGGGTCTTCGCGACCGCACAGGATCAGCACGCGGACGCCGTCCTTGGGGGAACCGAACGGCGGCGTCGCCTGTCCGACGTTCAGCTTCAGGATGATGTCCTGCAGTGCCGGCGGCAGGCTGCGCAGCACCACCGAGTCGTTGTCGACGACTTCGGCCTTCTGCGCCTGCGCGATCTTGGTCGCATCGCCGCAACCGCGGATCGCCTGCGTTGCCTCGGTAAAGGCGGCGACCTTCGCGCTCGCCTGCGCCTCGGTCGTGCCGGGGGCGAACGGCAGGAACAGCTGGCGCAGCGCCAGCTTGGCGTCGCGCGGATCGGCCATCAGCACCTGCCGCTTGTCGGCCAGGTACAGGATCGAATAGCCGCCCGGCACCTCGATCGGGCCGGCGATCTGGCCGACCTGCATCTGGGTGGCGGCGCGCTGCAACGCGTCGGGCAACATATTGAGCCGGACGAAGCCCAGGTCGCCACCGACCGCGCGGGTCGATGCTTCGGAGAAGTTGCGCGCGAAATATTCGAACGGAGCGCCCTGGCGGATCTGTTCGATCATCTTCTGCATCGCGCCCTGCACCTCGGGCGCGCGGTCGGGCGTTGCCGCCATGTAGATTTCGCGAAGGCTATATTCTTCGGTGCCTTTCGATTCCTCCATCCGCTTGATGACCGCGGCGACTTCTTCCTCGCCCACGTTCACGAACGGTTCGACCTGCCGCCGCAGCAGCCGGCTCCACGCCAGTTCGCCCTCGATCTGGCGGCGCAGCGACCGCTCCGACGAGCCGGCGGTGCGCAGATAGGCACGCAGCTGTTCCGGCGTCTGGTTGAAACGCTGCTTGGCCAGCCGGTTGAAGCTCTGCTCCAACTCGGCAGGCGTGACGGTGATGTCCTTTGCCTTCGCCTGCTGGATCTGCAGCGTCTCGTCGATCAGCTGACGCACGACCTGCGCGCGCAGCACTTCGCGATCCTCGGCGGTCAGCTTGTAATCGTTCAGCGCGACGATCAACGCCATGCGCTGGTCGACATCGGTGCCGGTCAGCACCGTGTCGTTCACGATCGCGGTCGGCTTGCGGATATTGGGGTCCAGCTTGCCGAAGATCGTCGGGTTGCCCGGCAGGTTCAGGTTCGCGCCGGGCACGTCCTGCCCGTCGCTAACCGTCTGCGCGGCCAGCGTTGCGGCGGCGGCGATCGCGACGAAACCGGCGATCGAACGGCCGATACGGCCGGCATTCACGATGTTCTTGGTCACTTGGTCGTCATATCCCATGCGCGGATGATCAGGGCGGTGCCGCATCATTCGGGCAAATTCATGGCCCGCCGCGCCTGAACAGAGCCTTATCGTCCCAGGTTCTTCAATGCCAGCGTTACCAGATAGCTGCTGCCGCTGCGCGCGTCGCCGATCCGCTGGTAATCGCGCTTCCAGGTGAGGCCCAGCCGCAGGCAGTCGTCCTCATACTGCACGCCCAGCCGGTGGCGGATCGGGTCATAGCCGTCCGACAGCGACAGCGAATCCTCCGACTTGTCGGTCAGGTCGACGGTGGCGGAGGCGAAGGCCGACCAGAACGGCCCGAACGCCGCCCGCGCGCCGACGCGGATTTCCTCGCGATCCTGCAAATCTTCCAGCTCGTCGATGTCGCGGTTGAGCCGCAGATAGCCGACCTGGACATAGGTCCGCCGGCTGCCGACCGTCGCGTCCACTTCGTTGCGGCGGATCTTCAACCCGTCCTTGTCCAGCCGGTAGCGGTGGGTGAAGGTCACCAGTTCGCGGAACCGCATGTCGGTGCGACCGACGATATCGGAAAAGCGGTCGTCCAGCCCGGTGCCGCTGGGCAGGATGCTCGCCCGCTGGCTGGTGCGATAGCTTTGCCCGACCGTCGCCGCCACCGCCACGCCCGGCAGGTCGAGCGCATAGTCGAGGCCATAGGTGACGCGCGACGAATCCTCGAACCGGTCATATCCGGCGAAGCGATTGAGCGCGAAGAGGTTCGAATCCTCCAGATCGACCGCGCGCGCATCCTCGTTCGGCACGGCGAGATTGGCGATCCTGGGCGATGCGACCAACTGCACCCGCGGAGAAATCCGCTGCGTGCCGCGCCCGATCGCGCCGACGAACGGCCAGCGGACATCGACCGCCAGCGCGGCGATCCCGCGCGGGGTGAAGCCTTCGTCGCCGCGATAGCTGAGCACCGCCGTATCGATCGTATCGCGCGCGTTGTACGCATCGGCACGGCCATAGGCGGTGAACGTCACCTCCTGCCCCAGCGGGGTATAGCGGGTCAGGTCCCAGCGCGCGGCGACGAAGGCGCGCTGCGTATCCTGTCCCTCGCTGCGGCTGATCGCCAGCGTGTTCAGCTGCACCTGCGCGACGCCGCCCAGCAACCCGTTGAAGCGGCGGCGATAATCGATCTCGGGCAGCGCGATCGGCTGCATCCCCTGATCGTCGCCGACGCGCAGCGTCTGCACCGCCCAGCCGCTGATCGAGAGCATCGTATCGCGGTCGATCCGCTCCACCGTCACATTGTTGCGCAGCCGGTCGTCGCGCGAAATGTCGTAGCGGCGCAGGAACGTCTGGTCGGTGGCATAGCGCAGCGACCCCGACACGCTCCAGTTCGGGTCGAGCTGGAACCGGCCGACCGTATCGATATAGCCGCGGAACGACCGCTCGGTCCCGGTCGGCGACGCGCCGAGCACCAGGTCGTCGCTGCGCCGGCTGACCGTTGCATAGCCCTGCACCCGGTACGCGCCCTTGCTCGACAGCGACCGGTAATCGGCCTGCAGCATCGGCAGGACGGCGGTGAAGACATGTGGGGTGATTGTCAGGTCGCGATTGGGCGCGAGGTTGAAATAATAGGGGACCGCGACTTCCAGCCCGTTGACCCGGTCGAGCCGGATCGACGGCGCCAGCAGCCCCGAATCGCTGCCATCGCCGATCGTGTGCGAGAAGGACGGCAGCGGGATGGTCGGCAGGCCGAAGATAGTCAGCCCCGCGCCGGTATAGCGAATGCGCTTGCGCGTCGGGTCGTACCGGACCTTCAGCGCGGTCATCTTCCACGACGGCTCCTTGGGACAGCCGGCGGAGTTCGTGACCGAACAGGGTGTATAGGCGGCACTTTCGACCGTCACCACGCCGTTTTCCGACCTGGTGCCGCGCTTCGCCGCGATCCGGCCGCCTTCGTCCAGCACGACCAGCATGTTGTCGACCACGCCGTCCTTCAGGCTGTCGGTCAGCTCGATCCGGTCGCCATAGGCGACGTCACCTTCCGGGTTGGTGACCGCAATATTGCCGTCGGCCACGACCTGTCCGGTCTTGCGGTTCCACGTCACCCGGTCGGCACGCAACCGGTTGCCCTCGCGCAGCAGCCGCACCTCGCCGGTCGCGGTCACGACATCGGCGTTGCTGTCATATTCCAGCAGGTCTGACGAAAAATCGATCTGGTCGCTGGTCGCGGGCGTCGGCAGCGCGCTTCCCGGTGGCGGAGGCGGAAGGCTGCGATCCTGCAGGTCCTGTGCGACCGCAGGGCCGGCGATCGCCAGCGTCAGGCCAAGGGCAAGCGACCCCAACGAACGCTTCACTAGTCTCGCTTCCCCAAACCGTTTGGCGCCCGACCCGCGGACGCTCGTTCCGCGCTATTGCATCGTGGCGCGGGAACCGCAATCGCCCTTGGCCCGCTTTACCTGCCCATCGCGACGCGCCTAGAAGGTGCCTGCGCCGCGTGCGCCACTGTCTTGAGGAAACCCATGTCGATTTCGATCCAGTTCGCGTCCCAGCGGGGAACCGCCACCGCCCTCGTCCTGCCCATCGCCGCCGGCGGTCTGGCGCGGGTCGATGCCGCGGGTCTGGAGCCGCAGGTCGCCTCGCTGGTGGCGGGTGCCGCCAAGGCCGGGCGCTTCGACGGCGAAGCCGGGTCGATGGCCGAAATCTTCGTGCCGGGCGAGGGGGATAGCGCCGGTCGCGTCATCCTGCTCGGCATCGGCGACGGCGAAGGGCCGGCGCTCGAAAAGGCCGGCGGTGCGCTGACCGGCCGCTTCCTGCTGTCGGGCCTGACCGACCTGACCGTCGACTTCACCGGCACCGACGTGTCGGCCAGGGCCATCGCCCGCTTCGCGGCAACCGCGGCGCAGCGCGGCTGGCGGCAGGACGGCTATCGCACCAAGATGCCCGAAAAGTCGAAGCCGACGCTGACCGGCCTGACCATCGTCGGCGCGCCCGAGGGCATC
Organism: Sphingomonas sp. ABOLH; assembly: GCF_003951715.1. Taxonomy (NCBI): domain Bacteria; kingdom Pseudomonadati; phylum Pseudomonadota; class Alphaproteobacteria; order Sphingomonadales; family Sphingomonadaceae; genus Sphingomonas; species Sphingomonas sp. ABOLH. The sequence goes on from NZ_QQWV01000004.1 coordinate 103,974, forward strand.
GACGATGCCTTCGTCGCCGCCGATGCGATCACCAAGGGGCTGGACCTGACCCGCACCCTCGTCACCGATCCGCCCAACATCCTGTACCCGGTCAGCTTCGTCGAGAAGTGCCGCGAGCTGGAAGCGCTGGGCGTCGAACTGACGATCCTCGACGAACGGCAGATGGCCGAACTCGGCATGGGCGCGCTCTTGGGCGTCGGTCTGGGCTCCGAAAAGGAATCGCGCCTGCTCGCGATGCGCTGGACCGGCAAGGCCGAGGGCGATGTCGACCTCGCGCTGGTCGGCAAGGGCGTGACCTTCGACACCGGCGGTATTTCGCTCAAGCCCGGGCCCGGCATGGAGGACATGAAGTGGGACATGGGCGGCGCGGGCGCCGTCGTCGGCGCGATGAAGGCGCTGGCCAGCCGCAAGGCGAAGGCGAACGTCGTCGGCGTGGTCGGGCTGGTCGAGAACATGCCCGACGGCAAGGCGCAGCGTCCGGGTGACGTGGTGACGTCGATGTCGGGCCAGACCATCGAGGTGCTGAACACCGATGCCGAAGGCCGCCTCGTCCTGTGCGACGTGCTCACCTGGGTCCAGAAGACGCATCGCCCCAAGACCATCGTCGATCTCGCCACCCTGACCGGTGCGATGATCATCAGCCTCGGCAACGAACATGGCGGCCTGTTCGCCAACGACGATTCGCTGGCCGACGAGCTGCTCGCCGCCTCGCGCGAATCGGGCGACCTGTTGTGGCGCTTCCCGCTGTCGCCGGCGTACGACAAGCTGCTCGACAGCCCGATCGCCGACATGAAGAATATCGGCCCGCGCGGCGCCGGGTCGATCACCGCCGCGCAGTTCCTCAAGCGCTATATCGAGGACGGCGTACGCTGGGCGCATCTCGACATCGCCGGCATGGTGTGGGCCGACAAGCCCGGCAACCATCACGACAAGGGCGCGACCGGTTTCGGCGTGCGCCTGCTCGACCGGTTCGTGGCGGATAATTTCGAGCAATGACGTCATTCCCGCGCAGGCGGGAATCCATACACGCTGACGTCGCGGCTCCATCGCGATCGTTAGCGGCTATGGGTTCCCGCCTGCGCGGGAACGACGAAAGGGCGCGGACATGAAAGTCGACTTCTACCACCTGACCCGCAGCCCGCTCGACCGGGTGCTGCCGCGCATCGCCCAGCGTCTCCATGACGATGGCGAGCGCCTGCTGCTGCTGTCGGACGACGCCGACCAGCGCCGTCACCTCGACATGCTGCTGTGGACCTATGCCCCCGACAGCTTCCTGCCGCATGCCGAGGCCGGCTCAGGCGACGACGCTTGCCAAGCGGTGCTGATCGCCCCCGAACCGACCGACGCCAACGCCGCACGCAACGTCGCGATCGTCGACGGTCGCTGGCGCGACGAAGCGCTCACCTTCGACCGCGCGTTCCACTTCTTCGGCGAGGATCACATCGCCGCCGCCCGCACCGCATGGAAGGGGCTGGCCGACCGCGAGGACGTCGAGCGCCGCTACTGGCGGCAGGGTGACGGCGGCTGGGAGCAGGCGGCGTAACGCTTGCCTGTCGCGCGCCGCCCGACTAGGGGGACCGGCGACAATCCTTCCAACACCATAACGCAGGAGCCGCGACCACCATGGCCGCTACCCGTACCTTTTCGATCATCAAGCCCGACGCGACCCGCCGCAACCTGACCGGCGCCGTCACCAAGATGCTGGAGGAAGCCGGCCTGCGCGTCGTCGCCTCGAAGCGCATCCAGATGACCCGCGAACAGGCCGAAGGCTTCTACGGCGTGCACCGCGAGCGTCCGTTCTTCAACGACCTGGTGTCGTTCATGATCTCCGGCCCGGTCGTCGTGCAGGTACTGGAAGGCGAGAACGCCGTGCAGAAGAACCGCGACGTCATGGGCGCGACCAATCCGGCGAACGCCGAGCCGGGCACGATCCGCAAGGAACTGGCCGAATCGATCGAAGCCAACTCGGTCCATGGTTCGGATTCGGAAGAGAATGCGAAGATCGAGATCGACTTCTTCTTCAAGCCGGAAGAGATCGTCGGCTGATTTTGGTCGGTCGATGGAGACGGGCCCGCTTCCCATTGGGAGGCGGGCCTTTTTCTTTGTCTGAAGGCTCATACCACCCCACCCGTTCGGTTCGAGCAGCCTCGAGCCTGCCGAGTTTTGGGGAGAACGCGATTTTCTAATTTTGAAACGCGACCGCACATTTGTCCGATCGCTTAAATATATATGTAATGGTTCTATTTGCATTGATGTTGCGTTTGGTGCGAGTAAGTTTGCCTTGCGACTCACGTTGCAAAGGAAACAAGTATGACAAGATCTTCGAGAATGCGTCTATTTGTAGCTTGTGCCTTTTCGCTCGCAAGCACAATGTCTGTGCCGGCTTTGGCCGAGAGCAGGCAAGCTGTTTGCGCTCGCGCTGCGAAAAACTACTGCGATGCCAACCCCGACGAATACGCATCGTATCAGGAATGTGTTGGGACCGAGTACGAGGATTGTCTCGAAGGAATTCCTGGCCCCCCTTCGAAACCACCGACCGATCCGAACCCACCCTATTGTTGGCAGTACAACATTCAATGTCCGTAAATCACGGTGTGGGGTGCGGTTTGTACCGCACTCCACGAACAGCTAACTCCGAACGATACAACATGGTCGCGTAGCCGGACTGATCTACGCCACTTCATCGAATTGAAGTGAGCGCGATCCAGCGCCGCCGCTCGGCCCGCGCATCCTCCGCGCCGCTCACCGACCGCCCGCCTCCAGCAATGCGCGTGGTGCCGCCAGTTCCCAGCTGCGCGCGATGCGATCCTCGACGAGCGTCCAGTCGACATCGCCGGTCAGCGTTATCGCGACCCAGCCCTTCGCCGCGAGATAGGCGGGCAGGGAATAGGTGTCGGGTGCCGCCTCGATCAGCATCGCCTGTTCGTCGCTGCTGCCGGTCCGCACGCACAACACGGTGCGTCCGTCGCCATGATGGTCGTCGCGAAACTGCGCGAATTGCCGGTCGTGGACGAAGAAGGTCGGCTCACCGTGGGTGGTTCGCTCGTCCACCTCCGGCAACACCTTCACGGCCTCACGGATACGGTCGAGCATCTCGGTCATCGCGTCACAAACTCCGCCAGCGTTTGCGGGTAGAGGCGATGTTCCTCCACCAGCACCCGTGCCGCCAGACTGTCCGGCGTATCGTCGGGCAGGATCGGAACGCGCGCCTGCGCCAATACGCTCCCGGCATCCAGCTCTTCGGTGACGACATGCACCGAACAGCCGGCTTCGCGGTCACCCGCCGCGATCGCCCGCGCATGGGTGTCGAGGCCCTTGTAGGCGGGCAGCAGCGAGGGGTGGATATTGACGATCCGGTCGCGCCACTTCACCACGAAGTCACCGGACAACAGCCGCATATAGCCCGCCAGCGCGATCGTTTCGACGCCCGCCTCGCGCAGCGCGCCGTCGATCGCCGCCTCATACTCCGCCTTGGGGATACCCTTGGGCGAATGGGCGAAGGTCGCGATGCCCTGTTCGGCGGCATGGGTCAGGCCGGCGGCATCGGGCTTGTCCGACGCCACCAGCACGACCTCATAGGGACAGTCCGCCGCCTTCGCCGCCGCGACCAGTGCCGCCATGTTCGACCCGCGCCCCGAAATCAGGACGCCGACACGATGCCTAGCCAAGATGCGTCGCGCTCCAGTCGGCGCGCGCGCTCCACGTGCCCGCGCTGCCCTTCACGGTGCAGCCCTTGTCGCCCGCCTCGACCGTACCGATCCGCACGACCGTCTCGCCCGCTTGCGTCAGCGCTGCGGCGACCGCCTCGGCATCGTCGGCCGCGACCAGCACCGCCATGCCGATGCCGCAGTTAAAGGTCCGCGCCATCTCCTCCGGCTCGATATTGCCCTGCGCCTGCAGGAACGCCATCAGCCGCGGCTGTTCCCACGCATCGGCATCGACCTGTGCATGGGCACCCTCGGGCAGGACGCGCGGGATATTCTCCAGCAATCCGCCACCGGTGATATGGGCGAGGCCATGGATGCGCCCCTCGCGGAGCAGCGGCAGCAGCGACTTCACGTAAATTTTCGTCGGCGCCATCAGTGCGTCGATCAGCAGCACGTCCTGATCGAACAGGGCGGGGCGGTCGAGCTTCCACCCCTTGTCCGCCGCCAGCCGCCGCACCAGCGAAAAGCCGTTCGAATGCACCCCCGACGAGGCGAGGCCCAGGATCACGTCGCCGACCGCCACCTTGTCGCCGGTCAGCAACTGCTCGCGCTCGACCGCGCCGACGCAGAAGCCGGCGAGGTCGTAATCCTCGCCCTCGTACATGCCCGGCATTTCCGCCGTCTCGCCGCCGATCAGCGCGCAGCCGGCCTGACGGCACCCCTCCGCGATCGACCCGACGACGCGCTCGGCGGTCTCGGCGACCAGCTTGCCGGTGGCATAATAGTCGAGGAAGAACAGCGGCTCGGCACCCTGCACGATCAGGTCGTTGGCGCACATCGCGACCAGGTCGATGCCCACGCCGTCATGGGCGTTGTGCTCGATCGCGAGCTTCAACTTGGTGCCCACGCCGTCATTGGCGGCGACCAGCAACGGGTCCTTGAACCCCGCCGCCTTGGGATCGAACACCCCGCCGAACCCGCCCAGTTCGGCATCCGCCCCCGGGCGCCGCGTCGATTTCGCCAACGGCCCGATGGCACGGACCAGGGCATTGCCCGCCGCGATCGATACGCCTGCCTGTGCGTAGGTATAGCCGCCGCCGCGGTCCGCTTCGTTGCTCATGATTGCCGGTTAGCTACATCGCGCTTGGATTTCCACGCCTGCTTCGTCAAAAGGCGGCCATGACTTTGTATCAGCCCCGCCGCATCCTTGCCGCCGTCGCCTTGGGCGTCGTCGCCACGGGCGCGGTCGTGGCGCAACAAGGCGGCGTCGCCGCGATCGACAGCTCGGGCAGTTTCGAGGTGAACGGCGTGCGCGTCGATGTCGCCGGCCCCTCTGCTGATGCCGCCCGTACCGCCGGCTGGCGCATCGCCCAGCGCAAGGGGTGGCAAATGCTGTCGCAGCGCCTGACCGGGCAAGCCCGCTCGCTGCCCGACGGCACGCTCGATTCGCTGGTCAGCGGCATCGTCGTCGAAAGCGAACAGATCGGGCCGAAGCGCTACATCGCGCGGTTGGGCGTGCTGTTCAATCGCGGCCGTGCCGCGTCGATCCTAGGGATAGCCGGGGTTTCCGAACGCAGTCCCGCCATGCTCGTCCTGCCGCTCATCTGGGACGGTGGGACGGGCACGGTGTTCGAACGCGCAACCCCGTGGCAGGCGGCATGGGCGCGCTTCCGCACCGGCGGCAGCGTCATGGACTATGTCCGCCCCAGCGGCACCGGCGCCGACGGCCTGTTGCTGAACGCCGGACAGGTGACCCGGCGCGGGCGCGGCTGGTGGCGCACCGTCCTCAACCAATATGGCGCGTCCGACGTGCTGATCCCGCAGGTCCACCTGTACCGCCAATGGCCCGGCGGCCCGGTGATCGGCACCTTCACCGCCGGCTACGGCCCCGACAACCGCCTGCTCGGCAGCTTCTCGTTGCGGGTGGAGCAGGGCGACGCCGTCCCCGCGCTTCTCGACGAAGGCGTCCGCCGGATCGACGCAATGTATCAACAGGCGTTGCAGTCCGGCACGCTGCGCCCCGACGTCGTCCTCGCCGCGCCGCCGCCCGGCACGCCGGTCGCCCCGGTCGAGGAGGAAATCACCGACCTGACCCTGACCGATCCCACCGCCACGCCGACGCCCGCGCCTGCCGCCGAGGCGGTCACGCTGTCGATCCAGGCCGACACCCCCAATGTCGCTGCCGTCGAATCGACCGAAGCGGCGCTGCGTGCCGTTCCCGGCGTCCGTTCGGCCGCGACCTCCAGCCTTGCGCTGGGCGGCGTATCGGTGCTGCGCGTCACCTTCGACGGCGATGCCGCGATCCTTGCCGCCGCGCTGGAGGCCCGCGGCTGGCAAGTCCAGCAGGGTGAGGGCGCGCTTCGCATCCGCCGCCGTGCCGCCGCCGCCACGCCCCCGCCGCCCGCGAGTACGCCGCAGGGATGACCCAGTCGCGTACCGGATCGGCCCAGCTTTCCTTCTCGCTCGAACTGCCCGCCGGCGCCCGGCAGGACCTGTTCCTCGTCGGGCCGTCGAACGAAGCCGCCGTCCATCATCTCGACCATTGGGAGACGTGGCCAGTCAAGGCCGCGCTGCTGGTCGGCCCGCGCAAATCGGGCCGGACGCTGCTCGCCCGCTCGTTCGTCGCGCGCAGCGGCGGCACGATCGCCGACGATGCGGAGCGGTGGAACGAGACCGAACTGTTCCACGCCTGGAACCGCGCGCAGAGCGAAGGTCAGCCGCTGCTGATCGTCGCCGATGCCCCGCCGCCCATTTGGCGGATCGGCCTGCCCGACCTGCGTTCGCGCATGGGGGCGACGCCGGTGCTGCGGCTGGAAGCGCCCGACGAACTGCTGATCGAAACACTGCTGCAATATCTGTTCGACAGGAAGGAGCTCGTCGCCGCGCCGGATGTCGTGCGCTGGCTTGCCCGCCGGGTCGAACGGAGCCACCTTGCGGTGCTTCGGATCGTCGAGGCTTTGGAGGAAGATGCGATGTTGCGCTCGACGCGCCGTTTGACGATCCCGACCGCGCGCGCCGCGCTGTCCGACAGCCCGCTGCTCTTGGACCGCCTGCTGTGAACGATCCGGTCCCCTCCGCCCGCACCACGGTCGCCGCCGCGCCGGAAGCGCGCTACTTCAACCGCGAACTGTCGTGGCTGGCGTTCAACCGCCGCGTGCTGGACGAAGCGTGCAACCCCGACCATCCGCTGCTCGAAAGGCTCCGCTTCCTGTCGATTTCGGCCACCAACATCGACGAATTCTTCATGGTCCGCGTGGCCGGCCTGAAGGGGCAGCAGAACCAGGGCGTCGGCCATGAATCGGTCGATGGCCTCACCCCTTCGCAACAGCTGGCCGCGATCACCGTCGACGCCGCCGGGCTGGTCGACAGCCAGCAGCGCATCTGGCGCGACATCGCCGCCGCGCTGGCCGAAGCCAACATCTTCGTGCTCGGCGCCGACGAGATCCGCGGCGATACCGAAGTCTGGCTGGAACGCCATTTCCGCGACCAGATCTTTCCGGTCCTGACCCCGCAGGCGCTGGATCCGGCGCATCCGTTCCCCTTCATCCCGAACCTCGGCTCGGCGATGCTGTTCGACCTCATCCGCCGCTCGGACGATGTCGAGGTGCGCGAAGTCGTCCTGCTCCCGCCCGCCATGCCGCGCTTCGTCCGCCTGCCGGGCAAGGCCGCGCGCTATGTCGCGATCGAAACGATCCTGCGCCATTTCTCCGACCTGTTCTTTCCGGGCTACACCGTGCGCGCGTCGGCCGCCTTCCGCGTGATCCGCGACAGCGATATCGAGCTGGAGGAAGAGGCCGAAGACCTCGTCCTCTATTTCCGCACCGCCATCAAACGCCGCCGTCGCGGACGGATCATCCGCCTTGAAATCGAATCGGGCATCTCCGACGAACTGGTCCAGCTGCTGCGCGACGAAATGGGCGGCAGCGATGCGCTGATCACCGAAACCGGCGGGTTTCTCGGCATCGGCGACCTGTCGATGCTGGTCGCGGAGGATCGCCCCGACCTGAAATTCCCGCCCTTCTCCCCGCGCTTCCCCGAACGCATCCGCGAATATGGCGGCGACTGTTTCGCGGCGATCCGGGCGAAGGACATCGTCGTCCACCACCCGTACGAAACCTTCGACGTGGTGCTGGCCTTCCTCAAACAGGCCGCCGCCGACCCCGATGTCGTGGCGATCAAGCAGACGCTCTACCGCGCCGGCAAGCAGTCCGCCGTCGTCGCCGCGCTGGTCGCCGCTGCCGAAGCGGGCAAGTCGGTCACCGCCGTCGTCGAATTGAAGGCCCGCTTCGACGAGGAGCAGAATCTCAACCTCGCCTCGGTCCTCGAACGCGCCGGGGTGCAGGTCGTCTACGGCTTTATCGAGTGGAAGACCCATGCGAAGATCTCGATGGTCGTCCGCCGCGAGGAGCAGGGCTATCGCACCTATTGCCACTTCGGCACCGGCAATTATCATCCCGTAACCGCGCGTATCTATACCGACCTCAGCTTCTTCACCGCCGATCCGGTGATCGGACGCGACGCCGCGCAGGTGTTCAACTACATCACCGGCTATGTCGAACCGCAGGCGTTGCAACAGCTCGCCATTTCGCCGCGCGATCTGCGCAACCGGCTGGAGGCGTTGATCGAGGGCGAGATCCAGACCGCGCGGTCGGGCGGCGAAGGATCGATCTGGTTGAAGATGAACTCGCTGGTCGACCCGGCGCTGATCGACAAGCTGTATGAGGCGTCGGCGGCGGGCGTCCAGATCGACCTGATCGTGCGCGGCATCTGCTGCCTGCGGCCGGGCGTGCCGGGCATGTCCGACAACATTCGCGTCAAATCGGTCGTCGGCCGCTTCCTCGAACACAGCCGCATCTATTGCTTCGGCAACGGACAGGCGCTGCCCAATGACGATGCTTTGGTCTATGTGTCCTCGGCCGACTGGATGCCGCGCAATTTCGACCGCCGCGTCGAATATCTGCTGCCGATCAACAACCCGACCGTCCACGACCAGGTGCTCGATCAGGTGATGGTCGCCAACCTGCTCGACACCGAACAGACATGGGAACTCGGACCGGACGGCAGCTATCGCCGCGTCGCCAAGGGTGAGCGTCCGTTCAACCTCCACCGCTATTTCATGACCAACCCGTCGCTATCGGGACGCGGTGCCGCGATCGAAAGCGGGTCGGCGACGGTGCCGCAGAAATTGTCGCTCCGCGCGTGGCGGGCCGCACGGGACGGCGCGGTTTGATCCGCCTGCCCTGGGCCAGCCGCCCGGTCAGCGCGGCGCATAGTGCGATCATCGACATCGGGTCGAACTCGATCCGGCTCGTCGTCTATGGCGGGCCGGAGCGCATTCCGGCCACGCTGTTCAACGAAAAGGTGCTGGCGGGCCTCGGGCGTTCGCTGGCGGAAACCGGGCGGATCGATCCGGAGGCGATGGCGCTCGCCGCCACCGCGCTGCGCCGCTTTGCATGGCTGACCCGCGAAATGGAGGCGGAGGTGGTACGCACCGTCGCGACCGCCGCCGTCCGCGATGCCGCCAACGGACACGAACTGGTGGCGCTCGCCGAATCGCTCGGCCTGACGGTGGAAACGCTGTCGGGCGAGGAGGAGGCACAGGCTGCCGGCAACGGCGTGCTATCCGCCATTCCCGACGCCGACGGGATCGTCGGCGATCTGGGCGGGGGCAGCCTCGAACTGGTGCGGGTGAAAAACGGCAAGATCGGCGACCGCGTGTCGTTTCCGCTGGGCGTGCTGCGCATCGGCGCGATCCGCGACCGCCGCGCGGGCGAACTCGACCGCGTGGTGCAGCGGCTGGTGACCGAAGCCGGCTGGGCCGGGCGGGGGAAGGGGCTGCCCTTCTATCTCGTCGGCGGGTCGTGGCGGGCGCTCGCCCGGTTCGACATGCACCTGACCCACTATCCGCTGCCGATCGCGCACGGCTACACCATGTCGCTCGCCCGCATCGCCGAACTCGAACGGATCATCGCGCAGACGCCCCGCGCCGAGCTGAAGGCGGTGCCGAACCTGTCGGGCGGACGCCTGCCGACGCTCGACAATGCGACCGCCGTGTTGGCTGCGATGGCCCGGCATCTCGGTAGCGCGACGACGATGATTTCCGCCTATGGCCTGCGCGAAGGGCTGCTCTATGCCGCGCTCCCGTCGTCGGTCCGCAAGCAGGACCCGCTGATCGTCGCCGCGCATGACGAAGGCGCGCGACAGGGCCGCTTCGTCGAACATGGCGACCTACTCCACAAATGGATCGCGCCACTCTTTCCCGACGACGCCCCCGCCGCGGTGCGCCTGCGCCACGCCGCCTGTCTGCTGGCCGATGTGGGCTGGCACGCGAACCCCGAATTCCGCGCCGAACGCGGCATGGAGATTGCGCTGCACGGCAACTGGGTCGCGATCGACGCCGCCGGTCGTGCGATCGTCGCGCAGGCGCTGCACAGCTGTCTGGGCGGCGGCAGCACCGACGGCCCGCCCGAACCGCTCGGTCGCCTGGCGCCGATCGCCGCGCTGGAGGCGGCGCACCGCTGGGGCCTTGCCATGCGTCTGGGCCAGCGTCTCAGCGGCGGTGTCGCCACCCCGCTCCAGCGCACCGACGTCCGCCGCAAGCGCGGGCAGCTGGAACTGATCGTCCCCACCGCCGACACCGCGCTCTACGGCGAAGCGGTGCAGAAGCGCCACCGCGCGCTGGCGAGCGCCATGGGCATGGACGCGGCGCTGGTCACCCGCTGAGGCGTCGCTTTCCTACAGCGCATTGTTCTGCGAGGCTGGCGACGCTCTTTCACATCGTCGCAGCCCTACCGAGCATCGCGGACGCTCGCCCCGTCGCAAACCGTCAACTTCGGCGCAAAAGGTTACGCTTAAGTTGCTAGAATAACATGATAATCCTGTCGCGAAAGTTTCGACGTCCTGTCAACTTCGCAAACTTCCACGCCTCAGCCGCAGCGGAATCCAGCCACCATATTCTTCTCATCGATGGCGATGTTCAGCCGATCGGGCCGGAAATCCATCGTCACCGCCATCCCCGGCCGGATCGCCCGCACGGTCCTCGCCTTCGCCCGCGCCCTGGCATCCGCTTCCAGTGCCGGGGTGAAGGACTTGCCGACCAACGCGGCAAGCGCCGTAGTCTCGCATGCCCCGCCGGGAAGCTCCGGCGCGGCCGGCGCGGGATCGCCCGCCGTCTGCTGCGTCGTCGTACAGGCGCCCAGCGCCATGGCTACGATCAGGATGGTCGGCTTCATTCCACTACCTCCGCTCGGGTCATCTTCAGCTTTCCACCCAGCACGGTGAACCCAAGCTGACCCTCGACCAGCGCCAGCGCGTCGCGGCCGAACTGTTCGAACCGCCAGCCATTCAGGATCGAGAGCCCGTCGCGCTGCCCGGCGGCGAGCGCTTCCAGATCGTCCGACCGCGCCAGCAGCCGCGATGCGACCTTGATCTCGTTCGCCCGGATCTTCAGCAGCAGTTTCAGCAGGTCGGCGACCAGCGCGCCTTCCTTGCCCAGCGCGGGTTTGCGCTCGTCGCGGCCCGGCATTTCCCTCGCCGGCAACGGTTCGGCATCGGCCAGCGCCGCCATCATCCGTCCGCCGATATCGTTGTGCGCCCATGCCGCCGACAGCCCGCGCACCTTCGCCAGATCGCCCTGCCTGCGCGGCGGATTGCCGGCCAGATCGGCGATCGTCTCGTCCTTGACGATCCGTCCGCGCGGGAGATTCTTCCCCTGCGCCTCCAGCTCGCGCCACTTGCCCAGTGCCTTCAACCGCCCCAGCACTTCGGGCTTGCGGCTGTTGACCCGGATGCGCTGCCACACCTGTTCGGGATCGTTGAAGTAATTGGCCGGATCGGCGATCCGCTCCATCTCCTCGTCCAGCCACAGCCCGCGCCCGGTCTTGCGCAGCTTGGCCAGCATCTTGGGAAAGATCACCGACAAATGGGTCACGTCGGCGATCGCATAGTCGATCTGCCGGTCGTCCAGCGGCCGCCGCGACCAGTCGGTGAACCGCGCCCCCTTGTCGACCGTAATCCCCAGATAGGCGTCGACCAGGTTCGAATAGCCGACCTGCTCCCCCTGACCCAGCGCCATCGCCGCCACCTGCGTATCGAACAGGGGGAAGGGGGTCTTGCCGGTCAGGTTATAGACGATCTCGATATCCTGCCCGCCGGCGTGGAAGACCTTCAGCACGTCCTCGTTATCGGTCAGCAGGTGGAGCAGCGGCGTCAGGTCGATCCCCGGCGCCATCGGATCTATCGCGGCGGCTTCCTCGGTATTGGCGATCTGGATCAGGCAGAGTTCCGGCCAATAGCTGTTCTCGCGCATGAACTCGGTGTCGACGGCTACGAAGTCGGACTGGGCGAGGCGGGTGCAGAGGGCAGCGAGGGTCTGGCTGTCTTCGATCAACGGATGGATATGCATCACGCCCGCATAGCAAGGTTCCCCGCCTTGACAAAAGGGGGTGGGGGAGGGAAGCGGCCAATCAACAATTCAACCGTCATCCCCGCGCAGGCGGGGATCCATACACGCGAACGTTCGCGTGAGAGCCGCACCGTCAGCGGCTATGGATTCCCGCCTGCGCGGGAATGACGACCAAGCAAGGTTACGTTTGATGCACGCCTATCGCACCCATAACTGCGGCCAGCTCACGGACGCGAACGACGGCGATACCGTCCGCCTGTCGGGCTGGGTGCATCGCAAGCGCGACCATGGCGGCGTGCTCTTCATCGACCTGCGCGATCATTACGGCATTACCCAGATCGTCGCCGACAGCGATTCGCCCGCGCTCGCTTTGCTCGAATCGGCGCGCACCGAATCGGTGCTGACGATCGACGGCAATGTGAAGCTGCGCAGCGAGGCGACCCGGAATCCGAACCTCGCCACCGGCGCGATCGAAATCTACGCCCGCGCCGCGACGCTCCAGTCGGCGGCGCAGGAACTGCCGATGCCGGTCGCGGGCGAGGCGGAGTATCCGGAAGACATCCGCCTGCGCTACCGCTTCCTCGACCTGCGTCGCGAGCGGCTGCACGCGAACATCCTGCTGCGCTCGAACGTCATCGCGTCGCTGCGTCGCCGGATGATCGATCAGGGCTTCACCGAATTCCAGACGCCCATCCTGACCGCCTCGTCGCCCGAAGGCGCTCGCGACTATCTGGTGCCCAGCCGCGTCCATCCGGGCAAGTTCTATGCGCTGCCGCAGGCGCCGCAGATGTTCAAGCAGCTGCTGATGGTCGCCGGCTTCGACCGCTATTTCCAGATCGCACCCTGCTTCCGCGACGAAGACGCCCGCGCCGACCGCAGCCCCGGGGAATTCTACCAGCTCGATTTCGAAATGAGCTTCGTGACGCAGGAGGACGTGTTCGCCGCGATCGAACCCGTCCTGCACGGCGTGTTCGAGGAATATGCCAACTGGCAGGGCAAGGGCCGCACCGTCAGCCCGCTGCCGTTCAAGCGCATCCCCTACCGCGATTCGATGCTGAAATACGGCAACGACAAGCCCGACCTGCGCAACCCGCTGGTCATCACCGACGTGTCGGACCTGTTCGTCGGATCGGGCTTCGGCCGTTTCGCCTCGATCGTCGAGGCGGGCGACGTCGTTCGCGCGGTGCCGGCGCCGAACACCGCTGACAAGAGCCGCAAGTTCTTTGACGACATGAACGCCTGGGCGCAGTCCGAAGGGTTCGCCGGCCTCGGCTACGCCACGCGCAAGGGCGGCGAATGGGGCGGCCCGATCGCCAAGAACCATGGCGAGGAAGGCATGGCCAGGATCGCCGAGGCGCTCGGCCTCGGCCCCGATGACGGCGTGTTCTTCGCCGCCGGCAAGGAAGCGCAGGCGGCCAAGCTCGCCGGCCTTGCCCGCACCCGCGTTGCCGAGACGCTGGGGCTGATCGACGACAAGCGGTTCGAATTCTGCTGGATCGTCGACTTCCCGATGTTCGAATATGACGAGGACGCGAAGAAGGTCGATTTCAGCCACAACCCCTTCTCGATGCCGCAGGGCGAGATGGAAGCGCTGGAGACGATGAACCCGCTCGATATCCTGGCCTACCAATACGACATCGTCTGCAACGGCGTGGAGCTGTCGTCGGGCGCGATCCGGAACCATCGTCCGGAAATCATGTACAAGGCGTTCGAGATCGCCGGCTACTCGCAGGCCGACGTCGACACGAACTTCGCGGGCATGATCAACGCCTTCAAGTTCGGCGCCCCGCCGCACGGCGGCTCTGCGCCGGGCGTCGACCGTATCGTCATGCTGCTCGCCGACGAGCCGAACATCCGCGAGGTCATCACCTTCCCGATGACGCAGAAGGCGGAAGATTTGATGATGGGCGCGCCCAATTATGCGACGCCCAAGCAGTTGCGCGAACTGAACATCCGCGTGACTGTCGACGGTCCGAAGGAGTAAATCCTCCCCGGGACGGGGAGGGGGACCGGCCGCAGGCTGGTGCAGGGGGCTACCCTGTTCCACCACCGTCGCGGTTGCGGCGATCCCCCTCCACGATGCGGTGCATGGTCCCCCTCCCCGCGAAGCGGGGAGGATTTGAAGGGCTCAAGCGTTCTCGAACGTATCGCCTTCAAGGACGCGCAGCCGCCCGTCCTCGATCGCGAAGACCGCGCCGTGGAGCTTGAGCTTGCCGGCCTCGACCCGTTCCTTGACGAACGGGAAGGTCATCAGGTTCTGAAGCGAGACCTTCACGCCCTCCTGCTCCAGAGCCTTCTGCCCTTCCGGCCCGGTGCCATGTTCCGCGACGACCTTCTCGCGCGCATCGTCGAGCAGGTCGATCCAGTGCGCAACGAAGCCGCCTTCACCCGGTTTGGTATTGGCCAGCGACTGGGTGAGGCAAGCGTTGACGCCACCGCACGCGCCATGGCCGAGGACGAGAACTTCTTCGACCTCCAGCTTCGTCACCGCAAATTCCAGCGCCGCCGAGACGCCATGCCGACCGCCATCGTCCTCGAACGGTGGCACGAGGTTGGCGACGTTACGCACCACGAAAATCTCGCCCGGCCGTGCGCCGAAGATCGTTGCCGGATCGACGCGGCTGTCCGAACAGGCGATCACCATCACCTTCGGGCTCTGCCCGGTGGCCAGTTCGCTCCAGCGCTCGCGCTCCTGCTGCCATTCGGTGCCGCGGAAGCGATAATAACCCTCTTTGAGGTCGCTGAAGTGCATCAGTGGGTCTCCATGTTTGGTATAAATCTTCCCTCGGTCGCTAGACGCACAGGCGACGCGATCGTTGCAGGCGGTTGTTCGTTTGCCCGTCCGTCGCTATCTGGCAGCCATGAACGAGATGACGCCGCTGCCCCGCCCCGAGCGGACCCGCAAGCCCGACTGGATTCGCGTAAAGGCTCCGACCGGGAAGGTCGTGCAGGAAACCCGTGCGCTGATGCGGTCGAAGAGCCTGACGACGGTGTGCGAGGAAGCGGCCTGTCCGAATATCGGCGAATGCTGGTCGAAAAAGCACGCGACCGTCATGATCCTCGGCGACACCTGCACGCGGGCCTGCGCCTTCTGCAACGTGAAGACCGGCATGCCGCGCGCGGTCGACCCGATGGAGCCACAGCATGTTGCCGAAGCGGCGGCGGCGATGGGCCTCAATCACATCGTCATCACGTCGGTCGATCGCGACGACCTGCCCGATGGCGGCGCCAGGCAGTTCGTGAAGGTGATCGAGGCGATCCGCGCCGCGAACCCGACAACGACGATCGAGATCCTGACCCCCGATTTCCGTAACAAGCACGAAGCGGCAGTCGAGATGATCGTCGCGGCGCGCCCGGACGTCTACAACCACAATCTCGAAACCGTGCCGCGCCTCTACCCGACGATCCGGCCGGGCGCCCGCTATTACGCGTCGCTGCGCCTGCTGGAGAGCGTCAAGAAGCTCGACCCGTCGATCTTCACCAAGTCGGGCATCATGCTCGGCCTCGGCGAAGAGCGGCTTGAGGTGCATCAGGTGATGGACGACATGCGATCGGCCGATATCGATTTCCTGACCATGGGCCAGTATCTGCAACCGACGCCCAAGCACGCCAAGGTCATCGACTTCGTCACGCCCAAGGCGTTCGACGGCTTCGCCGCCATCGCCCGTGCCAAGGGCTTTCTGCTGGTCGCATCCTCGCCGCTCACCCGGTCGAGCTATCACGCCGGCGACGATTTCGAACGGATGCGGGCGAACCGTGACGCCAAGCTGGGCGTTGTTCGCGCCTGATGCCCAAGCATAGCGAAACCCGCCACCTGCCCTACACGCCGGAGCAGATGTTCGACCTGGTCGCCGATGTGGCGCGCTATGGCGAGTTCCTGCCCTGGGTCAGCGCGATCCGGGTGCGGTCGGATAGCGAAACCGAAATGGTCGCCGACATGATCGTCGGGTTCAAGGGCCTGCGGGAGAGCTTCACGTCGAAGGTGCAGAAGGAGCGCCCCAACCATATCCGCGTCGACTATCTCGACGGGCCGCTCAAATATCTCAACAACGACTGGCGGTTCAAGCCGGATGGGCAGGGTGGCACGCTCGTCGACTTCTGCGTCGATTTTCAGTTCAAGAACCGCGTGTTCGAAATGCTGGCGGGACAGGTGTTCGACCGCGCGCTGCGCAAGATGATCGGCGCGTTCGAGGATCGCGCCGCCGCGCTTTACGGCGATTCCGGCACGGGTTCCTCGGGCGCCACTTCCGGCGGCAGCAGCAGCTCGAGCGCGCACAACGCCGCCTGAAGGCGGATTTTCCCACGCCCCAGGTCGCCGAACTGGCGCAGGTCGGCAACGACCTTCGCCGGATCGCCGCCCTTTTCCGCGCGCGCGAACACGACGGTACCGACCGGCTTCTTCTCGCTGCCGCCACCGGGACCCGCGACGCCGGTGATCGCGACCGCGACGTCAGCCTGCGTCACCTCCAGCGCCCCCTGCGCCATGCTCCATGCCGTCGCGATGGATACGGCACCGAAGGTCTCGATCACGTCGGAGCTGACCTTGACCAGCTCGATCTTCGCCTCGTTCGAATAGGTCACGAACCCGGCTTCGAACACGTCGGAGCAGCCGGGGATCTCGGTGATCGCCGCCGCGACTAGTCCGCCGGTGCAGCTCTCGGCCAGTGCGACGCGGCGGCCGGCGTTGCGGTTCTCGTCGACCACGCGACGCGCGGCTTCGATCAGTTCGGGGGGTAGAATGCTGTCCATGCTATCAATTCCGCGCGGCCTGCCGGCACAAGGGCAGCCGCATCTGGGGGTTGGCGCGGTCGGCATCGACCTGCGCGAAGAGAACGATCAGCCCGGCGACGTTGCGCGGGGGCAAGGCCTGTACCAGGTTCGCCGCCCGTTCGATCCGGGGGCAATCGGCCGCATCGATATTGCCGACGACCATCGGCGCGATCAGCGAGGCGACGATCGGCGCGGCGAACGCCGAATCGAGCAGCTGGATCGCCTGCGGCGCGGTCAGCCGGGACAATGCCGCCTTGGCCTGTGGCCATGCCGCATCGGTTTCCGCTTCATAGCGTGAGAGGAATGGCCCGCCGGTGCGCCGCAGCAGCGCGGTCGGCGGCAAGGCACTGGCGCAGCGCGTGCCGGCCTGCCGGATCAGTTCAGGGGCAACGAACAGGACCAGCGCCTCGGCCTCGGCCGGCGTGACGCAGCTTTGCGCAGTCTGCGCCGGAGCGTTGGCGCAGGCGGTCAGCGCCAGCAGGGCGGCGAGCCGCTTCATGCCGGCACCCGGATGGTCGCGATCGCCTGTGCGGCGATCCCTTCCTGCCGGCCGGTAAAGCCCAACCGCTCGCTGGTCGTCGCCTTGATGCTCACCTGACGTTCGGGAATATCCAGCAACGCCGCGATCCGTTCGCGCATCGCGCCACGGTGCGGGCCGATCTTCGGCGCCTCGCAGATCAGCGTCAGGTCGACGAAATCGATGACCCCGCCCTCTACCCGCACCAGCGATGCGGCGTGTTGCAGGAACTGACCCGATTCCGCGCCGCGCCATTGCGGGTCGCTCGGCGGGAAGTGCGTGCCGATATCGCCCGCGCCGATCGTGCCGAGCAGCGCATCGGTGATCGCATGCAGCACGACATCGGCATCGCTATGCCCCGATAGCCCGCGATCGTGCGGGATGAGCACGCCGCCCAGCCACAATTCCTCGCCCGCCTCCAGCCGGTGGACGTCATAACCGGTCGCGCTGCGCGACACGAGCGCGGGCAGCGCACGGGCTTCGGCGGCGGCGAAGTCGGCCGGATAGGTGATCTTTTCGAGCATGATGTCCCCTTCGACCATCGCCACGTCCAGCCCGATCGCGCGCAGCATCTGCGCGTCATCGGTCGCCTCGGCGGTAACGTCCCACGCCGCATGGGCGTTGCGGATGGCGGACACCGCAAAGGCTTGTGGTGTCTGCACCCGAACCAACCGGTCGCGGGGCACCACGTCGCCCAGCGCCTCACCAGCCAGCGCCAGCGTATCGGCCACCGGCAGCACCGGCACCGCGCCGGGTGTATGGTCCAATGCTGCCAGCAACCGGTTGATGACGATGGCGGGCACGAACGGCCGTGCCGCGTCGTGGATCAGCACGCGCGCGGCATCCCCGATCGCGGCCAACCCGGCGGCGACGCTCTCACGCCGCGTGGCACCGCCGGTCACGAACGCGACCTCGCCGATTGCGGCGCGGAGCAAGGCCTCCTGTCCCTCGCCGATCACGACCAGCACGTGGTCGATGCCGGGATGGCCGTCCAGCGCCGCATGGGCGTGCGCGATCATCGCCCGCCCGGCGATCGGGGCATATTGCTTGGGCAGGCTGCTGCCCGACCGGATGCCGGTTCCGGCGGCAACGATCAGGGCGACTGTGGGTCCGGTCTGCATGGCGCCCGCCTAGCGCAAGCGGTGGCGGCCCGCCAGCCTTGCCCTTGGCGGGCGGATACGGTAAGGGCTGCCCAATTTTCAGGCACAATCCATGACCCTAGCTCCCATCCGTATCGGCGACGTCGTCATCGACACGCCGGTGATCCTCGCGCCGATGACCGGTGTCACCGACTTGCCGTTCCGCAAGATGGTGCGGCGGCACGGGTCGGGGCTGAATGTCACGGAGATGATCGCCAGCCAGGCGGCGATCCGCGAAACGCGCCAGTCGATTCAGAAGGCGATGTGGGACCCGGCCGAGGAACCGGTGTCGATGCAGCTGGTCGGTTGCACCCCGGTCGAGATGGGCGAGGCCGCCAAGCTCGCCGAGGACAAGGGTGCGGCGATCATCGACATCAACATGGGCTGCCCGGTCCGCAAGGTGACGAACGGCGATGCCGGTTCGGCGCTGATGCGCGACCTGCCGCTCGCCGCCGACCTGATCGCGGCGGTGGTAAAGGCGGTGAAGGTGCCGGTCACCGTCAAGATGCGGATGGGCTGGGATCATTCGAGCCTCAACGCCCCCGAACTGGCGCATATCGCCGAGGATCTGGGCGCGCAGATGGTCACCGTGCACGGCCGCACCCGCAATCAGATGTATCGCGACCATGCCGACTGGGCGTTCGTCCGCCGGGTGAAGGATGCGGTAAAGGTGCCGGTGATCGTCAATGGCGATATCTGCTCGGTCGACGACGCGCGCACCGCGCTCGACCAGTCGGGTGCCGATGGCGTGATGATCGGCCGCGGCGCCTATGGTCGTCCCTGGCTGCTGGCGCAGGTGATGGCGGCGCTGTTGGGCGGCCATGGCCCGGCCGATCCCTCGGTCGAGGAACAATATCGCCTGATCGTCGAACATTATCACATGATGCTGGACCATTATGGCGAGGAAACCGGCGTCAACATGATGCGCAAGCATATCGGTTGGTACACCAAGGGGCTGCACGGCTCGGCCGAGTTCCGCAACAAGGTGAACCAGCAGCCCGATTCGCGCACCGTGCTCGGCATGCTCGCCGATTTCTACGCGCCGTGGTGCACGCGCGCGGCGGCGTGATCGCAACCGGCGCCATGCCGTCCTTTACGGAGCTGTTTGCCGGACTTCCGGTGGCGGCGCTGGTGCTGGACGAGGCGGGGTGTATCGCCCATGCCAATGGCGCGGCGGAGCTGTTACTCAACCAGTCCGACCGGGCGATGCGTGGCCTGTCGCTCGAACAGATATTGTCGCTGCCGCCAGGCTATGCCGAACAGCGCGACGGGCGCGCCTTTGCCAGCTACGACTGCGAATTGCAGCTGCGGCGCGGGGGACGGCTTCGCGTCGATTTTCACGATACGCCCGCCGCGCACGGATCGGCATGGCGGGTCATCATGCTGTACGGCGTGCGCGACGGGCATAGCGGTTCGCAGGCTGCCGGCGCCCGCGCCGCGATCGGCGCCGCCGCGATGCTAGGCCATGAGATCAAGAACCCGCTGTCGGGCATTCGCGGCGCGGCGCAGCTGCTGTCGGGCGAGGTCGACGATCGCAGTGTCCTGACCGACCTCATCATCGCGGAGGTCGACCGCATCGCCGCGCTGATCGACCGGATGCAGGACTTTACCGACGATCGCCCGCGCGCGTTGCAGGCGCAGAACATCTACCCGGTCCTCGCCCATGCGGTACAGCTGGCCTCGGCCGGTTTTGCGCGCGGGATCGTGATCGAGGAACGCTTCGACCCCTCGCTTCCCCCGGTGCGGATCGACCGCGATGCGTTCGTGCAGGTTCTCGTCAATCTGCTCAAGAATGCGGCTGAGGCGCTGGACGAGATCGAACGCCCCCGGATCATTCTCGGCACCGCCTATCGCCACGGCATGTCGCACAGCATTGGCGGGGGACAGCGTCGAGCGGTGCCTATCGAGCTGACCATTACCGACAACGGTCCCGGCGCGCCCGCCGATATCGCCGGCCACCTCTTCGAACCCTTCGTTTCGGGGAAGCGCGAGGGGAGGGGCTTCGGCCTGCCGATGGTTGAAAAGCTGGTCGGGGAGATGAATGGCTTCGTCCGCTATGCCCGTGAAGGATATCCGCCGATGACCGTGTTCCGCATCCACCTGCCGCGCGCATGACCGACACGTCGCGCATCCTGCTGGTCGATGACGACGCGGCGATCCGGACCGTTGTCGCGCAGGCGCTTCGGCGGGAGGGGCATGCGGTGCAGACCGTGGGTACGCTGGGACAGCTCCGTGCGGAGCTGCGCGCCGGGTTGCCCGACGTGCTCGTCACCGATGTGGTCCTGCCCGATGGCGACGGGCTGGAAATGGCGGCAAAGCTGAATGCCGAATTTCCCGACCTGCCGATCATCGTCCTGTCGGCCCGCAACACGCTGACCACCGCCGTCCGAGCGACGGAGGCGGGGGCGTTCGACTATCTGCCCAAGCCGTTCGATCTCGACACGCTGGCGCTGGCGGTGCGCGGTGCGCTCGCCCGGCGATCGCGCGGCGCAGAGGAACAGCCGGTCGACGCGATCGATTCATCCTTGCCGCTGATCGGGCGCTCCCCGGCGATGCAGGACGTGTACCGCGTGATCGCGCGCGTCGTCGCGACGGACCTGACCGTGCTGGTCACCGGCGAATCGGGCACGGGCAAGGAACTGGTCGCGCGGGCGATCCACGACCTCGGCCGCCGCCGCCGCGCGCCGTTCATCGCGCTCAACATGGCGGCGATCCCGCGCGAATTGATCGAGGCCGAGCTGTTCGGCCATGAACGCGGTGCCTTTACCGGCGCGGCGCAACGCTCGGCGGGCAAGTTCGAACAGGCGGCGGGTGGGACGCTGTTCCTCGACGAGATCGGCGACATGCCGATGGAGGCGCAGACCCGGCTGCTGCGCGTCCTGCAATCGGGGGAGTTCACCAGCGTCGGCGGCGCGCGGGTCATCCGCGCCGATGTCCGCATCGTCGCGGCGACCAATAAAACGCTAGCGGCGCAGGTCCAGTCGGGTCAGTTTCGCGAAGATCTGTTCTACCGACTGAACGTCGTGCCGATCGCGCTTCCGCCGTTGCGCGAACGGCGGCAGGACGTGGCGTTGCTGGCGCGGCATTTCCTCGACCAGGCGGCACGCGATGGATTGCCGCGCAAGACGCTGACACCCGATGCGCAGGAATTGCTGGAGGCGCATGACTGGCCGGGCAATGTCCGCGAGCTCGAAAACCTGATGCGCCGCGTCGCGGTGCTGGGCCGTGATGCGGCGATCGAGGCAGGCGATTTGCGCGGCGCGCTGGGCGATACCGCCGGACGAACGACGGCGCAGCCCGATGCCGATCTGGGTGACGCCGTCCGCGCTTGGCTGCGCCGCGTCGCCCGCGAGGAGCCGGTGGCGATGGAGGATGGCACGCTCTACGACCGTCTGATCTCCGATGTCGAACGCCCGTTGATCGAAGCGATGCTCGATCGCCACGGTAACAACCAGTTGCGTGCCGCAAAGGCGATGGGTCTCAATCGCAACACGCTGCGCAAGCGGCTCGACGAGTTGGGGATCGACCCGGCGGTCCGCGCCTATCATGCGGAGAAGGAACGCTAATCGCTTTGCGATACGGCCGAGGTGCGATTTGACGTGCTTTGAGCCGGGAATGTTGTAAAACGGCAACTATGGTTGCAGCGTTAACGGAACCGAAGCGCGCCACATCGATCCCGGCGCAGTGGTTCCCGGCGATCGAGGTCGCCGTATTGGGGGCGGTGATCGCCGTCGGTGTCGGCAGCTATCTGCTGTTCGACGGATCGCAGAGCACGCGGGGCCAGTTGCCGACGCCGTCGCTGATGGCGCTGGTGCTGATCGCGAACCTGATCCCCGCCATGGCGCTGCTGGTGCTGGTCGGCCGGCGGATCGCGATGCGCCGCGCCGCCCGGTCGCAGATTGGCGGTACGGGGACGCTTCACGTCCGGCTTGTCGCGCTGTTCTCGATCCTCGCCAGCGTACCGATGCTGCTGGTCACCATCGTCGCGTCGTTCCTGTTCCAATATGGCGTCGAATTCTGGTCCTCGCCACGTGCGCGCGGCATTTTCGAGAATGCCCAGGTACTGGCGCAGTCGTCCTACAATGAATTTCTCGATGCGGTTGACGGTCAGAACGTCGCGGTCGCCTCCGACATTCGTCGCATGCTGCTGAATAATCGCTACTCGATCGACAGCGACGAATTCCGCCTGCTGTACCAGAACAGCATCGTGTTCCGCTCGCTGAGCGATTCGGTGGTATTCGAGATTCCGCCCGACGGCCGCCCGCGTTCGCTGGCGTCTGCCTCGATCTACGAAGGCCCGTTGCGCTGGAGCATCGATCCGAAGTCGATCGCTGCCCTGCGCGCCGGCAAGCCCAGCTATGTCAGCGTCCGCAACCGGCAGGTGCAGTCGGTAACGCGGGTGATGGACACGCCTTATTATGTCTATTCCGCACGCGACATCGACCTCGCGACTTATACCGAACGTCTCAGCCGCACCCGTGCGATCCTGTCCGATTACGACGCGCTACTTGCCCGCTCCCGCAGCGTCCAGCTCCGCCTGAACATCGCACTGTTCGTCGTCTCGCTCATCATCGTCGGCCTCGCCGTCTTCGTGGCGCTAGCCGTCGCCGACCGCCTCGTCCGCCCGGTCGGCGCGCTGGTCGGCGCCGCCCGCCGCGTGGCCGGGGGCGACCTGTCGGCGCGCGTGCCTGAGCCAAACGGCACACGACAGAAGGACGAGATCGGCACGCTGGCCAGCGCCTTCAACAGCATGACCGAACGGTTGCAGGAACAGACCGGCGAACTCGTCGCCGCCAACGCCCAGATCGACAGCCGCCGCGCCCTGATCGAGGCGGTCATGTCGGGCGTCAGCGCCGGCGTCGTCTCGGTCGGCCCCGACCGTACGATCAAGCTCGTCAACAGCTCGGCCACCGCGCTGCTCAAGACCGGCAACACCCCGCTGGTCGGCCGTCCGCTGGGCGATGTCGCCCCCGAACTCGACGCGCTGCTGGGCGGCGAGACGCAGGACGCGATCATCCAGCTGGCGTCGGGTGGCGAGGCCAAGACGCTCGCCGTCCGCATCACTCGCGACGATGGCCAACACATCCTGACCTTCGACGACATCACCCAGCAGCTGCTCGACCAGCGCCGCGCCGCCTGGTCCGACGTTGCCCGTCGCATCGCGCATGAGATCAAGAACCCGCTGACCCCGATTCAGCTCGCCGCCGAACGGCTCCAGCGCCGCTATGGCACCAAGCTGACCGAAGACGATGGCACCTTCGCCCGCCTGACCGAGACGATCGTCCGACAGGTCGGTGACCTGCGCCGCATGGTCGACGAATTCTCGTCCTTCGCGCGGATGCCGAAGCCCGTATTCCGCCACGAATCGATCGCCGAGCTCGCCCGGCAGAGCCTGTTCCTGCACGAGGTTGCGCATCCCGACATCGATTTCGCGCTCGAATCCGCCGGCGCCGCGCCGCTCGTCTGCGACCGTCGCCAGCTGGGACAGGCACTCACCAACATCGTCAAGAACGCGACCGAAGCCGTCGCCGCCCGTCCCGAAGGCGCCCCCCGCGGCCGGATCGAAATGGACGTCCGTTACGATGCGCAGGGGCGGATGCACATCGATACCAGCGACAACGGCATCGGCCTGCCGATCGAGCGCGATCGCATCGCCGAACCCTATATGACCACGCGCAAGGGCGGCACCGGCCTCGGCCTCGCCATCGTTCGCAAGATCGTCGAAGAACATTTCGGAACCATATCGTTCGCCGACCGTCCCGGTGGAGGGACGATCGTATCGATCATCTTCGATCCCGCGATCCTGGCCGCGCTGGCCGGGACCGGGACAGCGGAAGATGACGATTCACAGGAGGTTACAACGCGCCACCCCATGCTTACCCGGACCGGAACGCCCGCATGAAGCTCGACATTCTCGTCGTCGACGACGAAACCGACATCCGTGAACTCGTCGCCGGCGTTCTGGAGGACGAAGGCTATGAGACGCGCGGCGCGGCTGACAGCGATGCCGCACTCGAAGCGGTGGCCCAGCGGCGTCCATCGCTGGTGCTGCTCGACGTGTGGCTGCAGGGTTCGCGCCTCGACGGGCTTGAGTTGCTCGACGAGTTGAAGGCGCGCGATCCGTCGTTGCCGGTGCTGGTCATTTCCGGCCATGGCAATATCGATACCGCCGTCGCCGCGATCCGGCGCGGCGCCGTCGACTTCATCGAAAAGCCGTTCGAGGCAGAACGGCTGCTCTTCCTCGTCCAGCGTGCGACCGAAACCGAGCGCCTGCGGCAGGAGGTCGCGTCGCTGCGTGCCTCGGCCGGCCGCGAGGACGACCTGACCGGCAGCTCGACCGCGATCAACAGCGTCCGCGCAACGCTGAAGCGCGTCGCCGGCACCGGTAGCCGCGTGCTCATCACCGGCGGGGCAGGGGTCGGCAAGGAAGTCGCCGCCCGGCTGCTCCATGGATGGAGCCAGCGGGCACAGGCGCCATTCGTCATCGTCAGCGCGGCGCGCATGACGCCCGAACGTGTCGACGAAGAACTGTTCGGCGTAGAGGAGGGCGGCAATCTCGTCCGGCCCGGCCTGCTCGAACAGGCGCATGGCGGGACGCTGTTCCTCGACGAAATCGCCGACATGCCGATCGCGACCCAGGCGCGTATCCTGCGGGTGCTGACCGACCAGAGCTTTACCCGCGTCGGCGGCACGCGGGTCGTGAAGGTCGATGTCCGCGTCGTCTCGGCGACCGCGCGCGATCTTCAGCAGGAGATCATCGACGGCAATTTTCGCGAGGATCTCTATTACCGCCTCAACGTGGTGCCGGTGCAAATCCCCTCGCTGGCCGAACGGCGTGAGGATATCCCCCCGCTGGTCGAACATTTCGTCGCGCATTACGCCAACGAACGCCGGGTCCAGACGCCGGAGGTCGCGCCCGACGCAATGATCGCGCTGCAAAGCTATGAATGGCCGGGCAATGTCCGCCAGCTGCGCAACGTCGTCGAACGCACCGTCATTCTGGCACCGGGCAACCGTATCGCGCGGATCGATATCGATCTGTTGCCGCCCGAAGTGCTCGGCTCGGCAGGCGACGGGGCGGGGGGCGCCACCGCCAGTGCGATCATGGGATCGCCGCTGCGCGAGGCACGGGAGTCGTTCGAACGCGAATATCTGCGGGTTCAGATCCGCCGCTTTTCGGGCAATATTTCGCGCACCGCGACCTTCATCGGCATGGAACGCTCTGCGCTGCACCGCAAATTGAAGCTGCTCGGCATTACCGAAACGCGCGGCGACGAATAGCGCCGTTCGAACCATTGCGGCGGCGCGGGGTAGGGCCTAAATTACTGGCTCCGCGCCACAGGGGTGCGGCAACCGGGTGACGGTTAAAGACACTCAGCGGGAAATTCCCGCCAAGAACAAGGGCAAGTCATGGCCGAACGGCAAGGGTCGCTTCAGGACCTGTTTCTCAACTCGCTACGCCGGTCGAAGACGCCGGTCACGATGTTCCTCGTCAAGGGCGTGAAGCTCCAGGGGATCGTGACGTGGTTCGACAATTTTTCGGTGTTGCTGCGCCGCGACGGACAGTCGCAGCTGATTTACAAGCACGCCATCTCGACGATCATGCCCGCCGGCCCGACCGACCTGTCGTCGGTGATCGAGGCCGCGGCGGAGAATACGTCGAAGCACGCACCGCTGCAGGAAATCTTCCTCAACGCCGTGCGCAAGGCGCAGGAAAACGTCACCATGTTCCTGGTCAACGGCGTGATGTTGCAGGGCCAGATCGCGGCGTTCGACCTGTTCTGCATGCTGCTCCAGCGCGAAGGCATGTCGCAGCTGGTGTATAAGCATGCCGTATCGACCATTCAGCCGGCCAATCCGCTGAACCTTGCCGAGGAACAGGCATCGGGAGCGGACGAGGCTTGAGCACCGGTTTCGACCGCGACGCACAGGAGTTCACCCGCGGCGCTTCGGCGATCGTCGTCCTGCCCGACATGGGCGGGTCGGCGCGCGATGCCGATGCCCGGTTGGAGGAAACCGCCGGCCTAGCCCTCGCTATCGGGGTCGACGTCCGACACCGCGTGCCCTTCCGCGTCCGCGCCCCCAAGCCCGGCACGCTGATCGGCAGCGGACAGGTCGATCAACTGGCGCAGATGGTACGCGACGAGGATCTGCAACTCGCGGTCTTCGACGCGGCGCTGACGCCGGTGCAACAGCGCAACCTCGAAACCGCGCTGGGTTGCAAGGTCATCGATCGGACCGGGCTGATCCTCGAAATCTTCGGCGAACGCGCGCGCACGGCCGAGGGGCGGTTGCAGGTCGAACTCGCCCACCTCGACTATCAGGCCGGTCGCCTGGTCCGTAGCTGGACCCACCTTGAGCGGCAACGCGGCGGTTTCGGTTTTCTCGGCGGTCCCGGTGAAACCCAGATCGAGGCGGATCGCCGCCTGATCCGCGACCGGATGGCGCGGCTGCGGCGCGAACTGGATGCGGTTTCGCGCACCCGGACGCTGCACCGGGACCGGCGGCAGCGTGCCCCGTGGCCGGTCGTCGCGCTGGTCGGCTACACCAATGCCGGCAAATCGACATTGTTCAACCGCCTGACCGGGGCGGACGTGATGGCGGAAAACCTGCTCTTCGCAACGCTCGACCCGACGCTGCGGCAGGTTTCGCTGCCTGGCATCGACAAGGCGATCCTGTCGGACACGGTGGGTTTCGTTTCCGACCTGCCGACTCAGCTCGTTGCGGCGTTCAAGGCCACGCTCGAAGAGGTGGTGTCGGCCGACCTGCTGATTCACGTCCGCGACGTTGCGCATCCCGACACGGCGGCGCAAGCGTCGGATGTGGAGGCGGTGCTGCGCGAGATCGGGGTCGACGACACGACCCCGCGGATCGAGGCGTGGAACAAGCTCGACCTGTTGAGCGAGGACGACCGCACCGAGATGCTGGGGGAGGCGGCGCATCGCGAGGATATCGTCGCCTTGTCCGCGCTGACCGGGGAGGGCGTGGATCGCCTGATCCGCACCGTCGGCGACCGGCTGACCGAAGGGCATCGCCGTTACCGCATCGCGCTGGCACCCGAAGACGGTGCCAGTGCCGCATGGCTCCATGCCCATGGTGAAGTGACCGATCATTGGGTCGACGACGACCGTGCATTCTACGATGTGCGAATGGCGCCGGCCGATTATGATCGGTTTCTCACCCGATAGGGCCGCGCTCCATATTCTGGTTCCCGGGGACTTATCCCCCGGGGAAACGTTTCTTCTCCATCGGCGACAAAGGTTACGCTGGATGGGGAAGGGGCCTCTAAACGCCCGGATTCATCCGACGAAAAGGGCAGGAGTCCGCCAGAGTCCGAAAAACGCCCTTCAGGACTCGACAGGCGCGTGCCCGATGCTAGCTATCGGGCGCCGCATCAGCGACTCTACGGCCGAATTTCCTGAAATCGCTGGAAATTTCGTCAGGGAAGGGGGCTGATCTTCGCCCGGACCCACGCTTCTTCCAATTCCGCCAGCGTTCGGTCGCCGAAGTTTGCATCCTCGGCTTCCATCGCCGCGAACCGTCGTTCGAACTTCGCGTTGGCAGCACGCAACGCCGCTTCCGGATCGATACCCAGATGCCGCGCCCAGTTGACGACGGAGAACAGCAGGTCGCCGACCTCCTCCATCCGGTCGGCATCACTCGCCGCCTCCACCTCCGCCAGTTCCTCGTCGATCTTGGCTCGCGGCCCCGCCGCATCGGGCCAATCGAACCCGACCCGCGCCGCCCGCTTCTGCAACTTTTCCGCTCGCGCCAATGCCGGCAGGCCCAGCGCGACGCCGGCCAACGCGCCGCCCTGTCCGGTCTTCTCCCGACGCTCCGCCGCCTTGACCTGCTCCCACAGATGGTGACCGCCAACTTCGGCGTCCCCGAAGATATGCGGGTGCCGCCGCTCCATCTTGTCGCTGATCGCATCGACCACGTCGCCGAGATCGAACAGCCCGGCTTCTTCCGCGATCCGGCTGTGGAACACCACTTGCAGCAACAGGTCGCCCAGTTCGTCCTTCAGATCGGTCATGTCGCCGCGCGCGATGGCGTCGGCCACCTCATAAGCCTCCTCGATGGTGTACGGCGCGATGGTTTCGAACGTCTGGACCCGATCCCATTCGCATCCGCGCTCCGGATCACGCAGCCGCGCCATGATTCCGACGATGCGACCAACGATATCCCGCGGCGGAGCGACCAAGTCGCCACCATCCCCCGCGGCCGCCGGATCGGTCTGTCCAACCTCTGTGCAAACTTCCGCAACAGCATGTTGCCCGGCGGTGGTTGTTGCAAGGGCGGCACGATCGATATCCGCCCGCGTGCTAACGTCGGAACCGAAATGCCGGCCGGTAGCTCCGGTGGCACCATCGTCGC
Organism: Sphingomonas sp. ABOLH; assembly: GCF_003951715.1. Lineage (NCBI taxonomy): Bacteria > Pseudomonadati > Pseudomonadota > Alphaproteobacteria > Sphingomonadales > Sphingomonadaceae > Sphingomonas > Sphingomonas sp. ABOLH. The sequence goes on from NZ_QQWV01000004.1 coordinate 132,828, forward strand.
CACCACCACCGGACGCCGGACCGGCGCTATGACGGATATCCCGGTCAGAAATACCGTCCGTCGCACGCGCGTCACGCGTCATGTGAATGCCATCGTGCCCGGTTTCGACACCCATCTATCTGTTGCCGCCAGTTAGAAAAGACACATTCTCCGCCAATTAGAAATGACACTCGTGGTGGCAGCGGGGGCAGCGTGGAGCCCCCCAAGCAGCGCAGCGCTGCCCCCGCTGAGGCGCTGTCCTATCGTTTCTGACGTCCTTGGACCCGCTGCGACAGCAGCGGGCTCGGTAACGCCGGTGGACGGCCGCGAACGCCCAAACTACGCCGTTCCACGTGGCTATCTCGCCTCCCGAAACAGGTCACTCTGCCGTTCAGGCCGATGCTGCCGGGGCGTAAAGATCGAGGTCGATCGCCAGATTGCGTTCGGCAAGCAGCTGCAACGTGCCCGGCTCCAGTGTCAAGCCGCCGGTCCAATCATGAAAGTAGCCGCCGATAGCCACATAACAATTATACCGGCGAGTCACCTCGGTCCATGCTGAAAGATCGCTGGTTAGGCTGGAAAGAACAAGACCGATCTGTTGGTTTAGATCGGGCTCGAACTCCCAAGCTGCACCATACTGCCACAACCCCGTCGCTGCCACGGTTTGTTGGCCATGGCTGGTTGTGAAAGACTGTCCCTTCGAAACGCCTAATCGCGGCGCTTGGCCAAGGAGGGTCGTAATTTCGGACGGCTGAAGGTCATCGCCGTCAATCAACACAGAAACGATGGCTCGATGCAGGTTGTCCATCGCCCTTCCTATCCTCCGCCGGTGCTGCGGGGAAGGCGTTCAACGGCAGCAATCCGCATTCGAGCGCCAAAAGCGGACCGTCGCCTAACCTGCCAATCTCAGACGTTTGAGGTGCGTCAGGCGGGCGGTACGGGGAATGGCCGAGATTGGCAGGAAAGTGGACGTTAGCGATTCCTGATTATGGCCGTCAGAATGCCCGAAGCTGCCTCATCATCGTTTCTGTGGACGCCAGGTGTGGGACCAGATCGCACCGCGCTCCTTCGTATGGCTCGCGCTTTTCCAAAGCCTGCGGCGCCAATGGGGGAAGCATGGTTCATGGCGCCCGAGCGGGAGATGTACCCGCAATTGCTAGGCGACATAGCCACGCTGCCCGATGACGCTGTTATGCAGCCGCTTGAGGAAATTGCGTCAGGTTCGAGCAACTTCGGGTTACTCGCGGAATGGGTCGAATGGTTCCACTACCTGTTACCACAGCTCATAGTGCGTCGGTGGAAGCCGACCTATTTTCAACCCGCCGAAAGGCTGTTTACAGCCTTTATGAACCAGCACCCCGATGTCGAGGGCACGCTGCCGTACCCAGAGTTCTATGATGACGCGCTTCACACTCTAGGCCGCTACATCATGTCACCCATCTTTTGGCCGGACGGAGAACTTGACTTTGCGAATTGCCTTTCCAAATGGACCGGCCCGAGTGGAGTAGCGGGCTGGTGGCGTGCAGGCAATCTGATATCCGCGTCGCTGTTCTTCTCTGCTAAGTACTTGGCGGCGAGCAATGTTGAAGCCTGGTTTCGTTCGGTCATAGGCATTTCCGACCGACACTGGCAGTTACAGGTTATAACATGGTTGACCGGTGCTAATCCAATTTTGACAGGTGAGATCAATCAGCCCGCCGAGCTCCCCGAGAACGGCCCATTTGATGTCGGGTGGGATTGGTCGCACGCCGTGAAAGGCAGCGACGTAGGTGGCTCCTTCCTTCCGCTGGACAACCGTAGAGCTATCGTAGAGGTCGCGCACGACATGAAGGTTGGGGCATTGTTTGAGGATGTCTGGACCGATCCGACGATGAGCGCCATTGCTGCCGAAGCGGCAGGACTGCCTGAGGCCTTCCTGCAACGCTACCAGATCAACAATGGCTCGTGACAACGTCCGCTGCTTGGGCGCTAACGGACGTATTCGCCTAGGCCGCGTGCCACTAGTTCCTCGTTGGAGAGGCGAGGGCCGCGCTTCAGCTTCGGCGTGCACAGCCGGCGCCGGTCAATCTTGCTCGTGGCGGGGGCAGGGGCTGCGAACACCCCGACGGACCGGGAGCTGCGCGCCGGCTCATTGTTGTTTCGCTTGGGATGATGCGGCGCGACTGCCTGGATGGCCTGCGCCATCGCCAGGGCGGCCCCCAGGTGCTTGTTGTCGACAATGGCGGCCTGGTTCACCCGGCGCATCTTGTCGAACACACGGTAGGGCAGCACGCGCTCGCCGTGGCGGATCTCGATGCGACCGTCCGGGTACTCGCATACGTGGACGCGTTTGCGCGCCAGCGAGCGGGTGAGGGGCGTCGGCTCGAGGATGAACATGGCTTTATTGAAGTGCAGCGCCAACGAGGCGGTGACGGTCCGCTCCTCGCGCCACACCATCTCGGCCTCGACGTTCTCATGCGCGGCGAGCGGGCGGTGGACGTCCCGCGGGTCCGCTGGCGCACACGCGAACCGGGCATTGTGCCGAGCGACGTAGGAGGGGAGGAAGGCATTGGCTTCGTCGATGGACGAGATGCCCGCCAGCCTCATCGCCTTGACCAGCCGGTCCTGCAGCGTGCCGTTGGCGCGCTCGACACGCCCCTTGGCCTGCGGCGAGTTGGCGCAGATGATCTCGACGCCGAGCTTGTCGAGCGCTCGGCCGAGATGCGTCATGCCGTCGCTGTCGGCGGCCGCGTTGTTGTTCCGGAAGACGCTGTGCTTGTCCGAATAGAAGGCTACCGGCTTGCCGTGGCACTCGAGGTAGCTGCGGGTCGCGCGCATGTAGGAGAAGGCGCTCTCGCTCTCGGCCATCTCCAGGTGCATGAGCTCGCTGGTGGCATCGTCGATGTAGACCAGCAGCGTGCAGCGCGAGCCGCGGCCCTCGAACCAGTCGTGGTCCGACCCGTCGACCTGCACCAGCTCGCCGCGGCACTCGCGCCGGTAGCGTGACTGGTGAAGCCGAGCGCGCTTGGCGACCTTGGCCTTCCACACGCCAGCCGCCATCAGCATCTGCCGCAGCGTCTCGCGCGACAGCGTGATGCCATGCTGCTCTGCCAGGTACTCGCACGCCAGCGTCGGCCCGAAGTCAGCATAGCGCTCGCGCACGATGCCAACGACTTGGTCGCGGAAAGCGTCGCTGAACCGCCTATTACTCGGCCGCCCGCGCTTGCGGGACACGAGGCCGGCGGCACCATCTCGTCGGAGGCGCTTGAGCAGGCGGTATAGCTGACTGCGCTGCAAGCCCAGCAGCGCCATGGCATCAACCGGCCGGATCTCGCCGCGGTCGAGCCGCTTCAGCGTATCGAACCGGCTCACTTCCGCAGCACTCATCGTCAGCACCGTCATCGCTCACACATCCTCGATGTCCGAGGATGGTTATGGCACCGGAGGCCCGCTGCAGAACGGCTGTGCCTTTTCTAAATAGCGGGAATGTGCCATTTGTACGTTGCGTCTACACGACACCCATCTATCCTATTCCGATAATAAACATTATGTAAAATCATATCGGTTTCTCGGCTTCGAGGACCAACGTTCCGCGTACCACTCGCCAACTTCCGAGCCGCGACAGGAAATTCATACCTACCACGTCCAGTTCACCGAAGGTCGGCGAAATCACCACTGGCAAGTCCCGCGTTTCGAGCGAGCCGATCCGCACCGTCTCGATCCGCCCGCGTGCTGCCTGGATCGTCCCGTTCGCCGTCGACAGTATCACCGGCGGCACCCGTCGCGGCGTCACACCGATCGCCCGCGCGGTCGCTTCGGAGATCGCCGTGGACGTCGCACCACTGTCGATCAGCATCCGGCGCTCGACTCCATTGAGCTGCGCCACCGCCCAGAAATGGCCATCGACCGACTGTCGGATACGCACGGTATCGCCCTCGACGCTTTGCTCGGCAACACCTAGCTGTTCTCCCATCGTTCCCGCCAATTCAGTAATGCGCTCGCGATTGCTGAACGCGACGTACAGGATCGCCACGATCACCGCCCAGCCGAACAGCGACCGAACGACCACGCCAGCCGAGGGCCGTCGTGCCAGCAGCGACGATAACGGCAGGATCAGCATCATCAGGCCGAGCACGACGTAGATCGCCCGATTGTCGGTCACGGGACCAATTCCATCCCGTCATAGCCGGGCTCGACACCGTCCGGCAGGCTGTCACGCAGCGTCGCATAGTCCATCGAATGATCCATGTGGATCAGGACGGTCCGACCTGCCCTGCAGTTCCGCGCGAATTTAATGGCTTGGTCAAGCGAAGGATGCGTCGGGTGCGGCGCGACGCGAAGGGCGTCGACGACCAGAATGTCGACATCGCGGTAGAGTTCGAGCATTTCCGGCGTCACGTTGCTGAAATCGGTAGCATAGCCGATCGAAGCCCGATCGCTGTCGAACCGCAATCCGGCGGATTCGATCGATCCGTGCGGCTGATCGGTACACCGAACCGTAATCGAGCCGATGGTCAGTTCGTCGGGCAGCAAGGCGCCGGCGACCGTAGCGCGATACCCTGCCCGACCCGCGAACACATAATCGAACCGCGATGTCAGGCTCGCCAATGTGGCTGCGCGCGCATAGCCCGCCACAGGCGCACGGGCGTTGTGGAACAGCTGTCGCAGGTCGTCGATGCCGTGGCAATGATCGGCGTGGTCGTGCGTCCACAGCACGGCGTCGACGGTCGCGACATTGGCGGCAAGCAGTTGTTCACGCATGTCGGGGCCGGTATCGATCAGGATGCGCGACCCGGCATGTTCGACCAACGCCGACACGCGCGTCCGACGATTGCGCGGTTCGGCGGGGTCGCAGGCCCCCCAGTCGTTTCCGATCCGCGGCACGCCGGACGACGTGCCCGAGCCGAGGATACGGATCTTCATGCCAGCGTCTTGGCAAAGAGACGGTGAAAATTCCCGCGGGTCGCGTCAGCCAGATGCTCCGGTTCCTCGCCACGCAATTGCGCCAGGAAGCGGCAGGTGTCGGCGACGAACGCCGGCTCGCCGGGCTTCCCGCGATGCGGCACCGGCGCCAGGAACGGCGCATCGGTTTCGATCAGCAGTCTTTCGAGCGGCAGGTCACGGGCGACCGCCTGCAAGCTCAGCGCGCTCTTGAACGTCACGATGCCGGAAATCGAGATGTAAAAGCCGAGGTCGAGCGCGATGCGGGCGAGTTCGGCCGAACCGGTGAAACAGTGGAGGACGCCGGGAAAGGCCCCCTTCCCCAGCTCGTCCCGCAGGATCGCGGCGGTATCTGCCTCGGCGTCGCGCGTGTGGACGACGATTGGTATCCTGGTTTCGCGGCAGGCGGCCAGATGGGCGCGGAAGCTGCGTTGCTGGGCGGCGCGGTCGCTATGGTCGTAATAATAGTCGAGGCCGCTTTCGCCGATGCCGACGACGCGGGGATGCGCAGCGGCGGCGATCAGGCGGTCGGTATCGACGTGCGGGTGCTCGTCGGCCTCATGCGGATGGATGCCGATCGTCGCCCAGACATCGGGTTCGCGCTCGGCGGTGCCGATCACCGCATCCCACTCGCTTTCGCGCGTCGAGATGTTGAGCATCGCCACGACGCCGGCAGCGCGCGCCCGTGCCAGCACCTCCTCCGAGGCATCGGCGACACCCTTGTAGTTCAGATGGCAGTGGCTGTCGGCCAGCTTCATGCGGGTTCGACCTCGGCAAGCGCCAGTCGCGGGAAGATCGGCGTCGGCGGCGCGATGCGGAACCCGGCGCCCTGCTGTTCGCCATACCAGCCATGATCGCCAAGCGCCTCATGCCCCCTGCCCGACTGCCCCAACTGCGCCAACAGGGCGGCAGCCGAGGCCGGAACCACCGGTTCGATGGCGATGGCGAGATCGCGGATCGCGCGGACCAGCGTGCCGAGAACGGCATGCATCCGCTCCGGATCGGTCTTGCGCAGCGCCCACGGCGCCTGCACGTCGATATACTGGTTGCAGGCGAAGACACCGCGCATCCACGCCTCCAGCGCCTGCCCCAGCGCCAGTTCGGCAAAGGCGGAGCGGTAGCCGTCGATCGCCTCACCCACGGCCGTCAACAGCGCGGCATCGGCGGGATCACCCCGCCCCTCGTCCGGCAGCGCGCCTTCCAAATTCTTGGCGATGAACGACAGGGTGCGCTGGGCAAGGTTGCCGAAACTGTTGGCGAGATCGCTGTTGGCGCGCGCGACGATCGCCTCGTCCGAGAAGGTGCCGTCCTGCCCGAAGCTGATGTCGCGCAGCAGGAAATAACGCAGCGCATCGACGCCATAGAGTTCGGCGAGCTTGATCGGGTCGACCACATTGCCAGTCGACTTCGACATCTTTTCGCCCCGGTTCAGCAGGAAGCCATGGCCGAACACCTTATGCGGCAAGGGCAGCTTCGCCGACATCAGGAAGGCGGGCCAATAGACCGCGTGGAAGCGGACGATGTCCTTGCCGATCAGGTGCAGCGCCGCCGGCCAGTAATGGTTCGGCGCATCGGGATAACCCGCCCCGGTCAGATAATTGGTCAGCGCGTCGACCCAGACATACATGACATGGCCGGGACTGTCGGGGATCGGCACGCCCCAGTCGAAGCTGGTGCGCGATACCGACAGATCGGTCAGTCCGCCTTCGACGAAGCGCAGCACTTCGTTACGACGGCTTTCCGGCTGGATGAAGTCCGGGTTGGCCGCGTAGAAATCGAGCAACGGCTGCTGATAATTCGACAGGCGGAAGAACCACGTCTCCTCGGCGGTCCATTCGACCGGCGTACCCTGCGGCGACAGGCGTACCCCGCCCTCCCCGTCGGTCAGTTCCTTTTCCTCGTAAAAGGCTTCGTCGCGGACCGAATACCAGCCCTCATACCGGTCGAGGTAGAGGTCGCCGGCATCGCGCATCGCGGTCCAGATCGCCTGCGAAGCGGCATAATGCTGCGGCTCGACGGTACGGATGAACCGATCGCACGAAATGTTCAGAATGCCCACCATGTCACGAAAATACCCGGACATTTCGTCCGCGAGATCGCGAACCTCGACGCCGCGGTCGCGTGCGGTCTTGACCATTTTCAGACCGTGTTCGTCGGTCCCGGTCTGAAAGAAGACGTCGCGTCCGGCCTGCCGCTGGAAGCGGGCGATCGCGTCGGCGGCGATCATTTCATAGGCATGGCCGATATGCGGCCGGCCGTTCGGGTAATGGATCGCGGTGGTGATGTAGAATGGATCGGACATGGTCCGAGCCTCTAGGCGATCCCGCGCCCCGGCGCCAGTCGTGCGACGAGGCCCGCCATTTCGAAGACGGTCGTTTCCGCCACCAGTGACAGCGCAGGTGCCATCGCCGCCAGTGACCGCGCCTTGTCATAGGCGTCCAGCGCATCGCGCAGCCCCGGTCCGGTTCGGGTACGGGCAGTCGCGGCGATCAGCGCCGGAGCCCGGTCGAGAAAGACCGAATAACGCGGCTGCGCGGTCTTGCCGGCGAGCGACTTGGCAAGGCGCGAGCGGATGCGGTTGTCGGTATCGCCGGTCGCGGCGATTTCCGACAGGTCGCGGTCGAGCGCCGCCACCGACAGCCCGGCATAGGCCAGCGCGCGGCCCGGCGATCCGTCGGCCGCTGCGACCAGTGCCGCGACCTCCGCCGCTTCGATCTCCGGAATGTGCGTGCGGACGACTGCCGCCACCTGATCGTCGGTCAGCGGGTCGAACCGCAACTGGCGACAGCGCGAGCGGATCGTCGGGAGCAATCGACCGGGCGAATGGCTGACCAACAGGAAGATCGTGCCGACCGGCGGCTCCTCCAGATTCTTGAGCAGCGCGTTGGCGCCGGGGCGCTCCAGGTCGTCGATCGCGTCGATCACGATCACCCGCCGCGACGACAGCGCCGGCTTGGTCGCGAACATCGGTTGCAGGGTGCGAACCTCATCGATCTTGATGCTGCGGGCAATGTCCTGATCGGGCTTGTCCGGGTCCTTGGGAAGGCGGACAAGCTCGCGATAATCGGGATGGGCGCCGGCCGCCATCAACTGCGCGACCCGGTGATCCTCGGCAATCTCTCCGCGCATCCGGCTGCGACCGTCGAGCGCCGTCGCGAGCAGCCGCAGCGCCATTTCGCGCGCGAACATGCCCTTGCCGACCCCTTCGGGACCGGTCAGGAGCCACGCGTGATGGAGGGCGGTGCCGTCCGCCGCTGCGGCAAAGGCGTCGCGCGCGGCATCATTGCCGATCAGCCTCACGGCAACAGGTCGGCTATCGCGTCGATCAGGCGCTGCGTGACCTGCTCGACCCGCCCCGACGCGTCGATCCGGCGGACCCGATCGGCCTCGTCGCGCGCGATACGGTCGAAGGTCGCCGCGACCGAGCGGTGAAACCCATCGTCGCGCGCGGCGAACCGATCGGCCGCGCCGCCGTCACGCGCCTGCGCCCGCCGATCCCCCTCACCATCGGGAAGCGTCAGCAGCAGCGTCCGGTCGGGCAGCAAGCCGCGCGATCCGAAGCCGTGCAGCGCGAGGATGGCGGCGTCGTCGATCCCCTGTGCCCCCTGATAGGCGCGCGTGCTGTCGATGAAGCGGTCGCAGATGACCCAGCTGCCCGCATCCACCATCGGCCGGATGCGCTTTTCGACATGGTCGGCGCGCGCGGCGGCGAACAGCAGCGCTTCGGCATGCGCGCTCCACCGCCGGACATCGCCCTGCATCAGCAGGTCGCGGATCGCCTCCGCGCCCTCGCTGCCGCCCGGCTCGCGCGTCAGCACCACATGGATGCCGCGCGTCTCCAGTGCCGCCGCAAGGGCGCGGGCCTGGGTCGATTTGCCGACCCCTTCCCCGCCCTCCAGCGTCAGGAACCGGCCCGCACTCAAGCGAACAGCGAGGTCAGGCTTGCCCAGACGCGACCGAAGAAGCCGGCTTCGGCCACGTCCTTTTCGGCGACCAGCGGCATGCGCTGTTCCCCGGTGTCGGGCGATGCGATGACCAGATCGGCGATATGCTGCCCCTTGGCGATCGGTGCCTTGATCGGACCGGTATAGACCACCTTCGCTGTGATCGGGCTGTTGGTTCCGGCCGGCATGGTCACGGTCAGCGCACGCGGCGCAACCAGGCCGACAGTCGCGGAGTCGCCCAGCTGAACCTCAGCCGTTTCGACGCGCTTGCCGGCGGCGACGATCGGACGTGCACGCCAGGCCCCGAAGCCCCAGTTCATGAACTTTACCGATTCCGCGATCCGCTGGTTCGAGCTGGTCAGCCCGGCCAGCACCATCACCAGACGGCGACCGTCCTGTTCCGCCGATCCGGTGAAGCCATAGCCGGCTTCCTCGGTATGGCCGGTCTTCAGCCCGTCGGCGCCCCGGACGCGGCCGAGCAGCGGGTCGCGGTTCGCCTGGGTAATCGCGGCGCCTTCGCCCAGCGTCTTGCCCCAGGTGAAATCGGTCTTGGAGTAGAATTTCTTGTACAGCTGCGGATGGTTCTGGATCGTCGCGGTGGCGAGCTTCGCCAGATCGCGCGCGGTCACATAGGTGCGCCCTTCGTCCGGCCAGCCATTCGACGTACCGAAATGGCTGTTGCTCAGGCCCAGTTCCTTGGCCCGCTGGTTCATCAGGTTGGTGAACGCCTCTTCCGAACCGGCGATCTTTTCGGCCAGCACCACGCAGGCATCGTTCCCCGACAGCACGATGATGCCGTAGAGCAGGTTTTCGACGCTGACATTCTCGTTCACCGACAGGAACATGGTCGAACCGGCCTGCGGCCCGTGCCACTTCTTCCACGTTTCCGGCGAGACGGTCGCCATGTCGTTCAGCTTCAGCTCGCCCTTCTTGATCAGGTCGAACGCGACATAGGCGGTCATCATCTTCGCCATCGACGCGGGCGGCATTCGCCGGTCGGCATCCTTGGCATAGAGCGTCGCGCCAGACGACAGGTCGGTCATGAACGCGACCGGTGCCGGCGTTTCGAACGGCGGCGCGGCGGCGATGCCGGGGGTGGCAATGGCGATGGCGGCGATGCTCGAAAGGGCGATCTTACGCATGGGGCACGTGGTTCCGTTCAGTCCTGGGCGATGATCCGGCCGTCGCCGAAGCCGCGACGGGCGATCGACGCACGGGCGGTTTCGGCAGCGGCTCGGGTGGCGAATGGGCCTGCCTGCACCCGGTACAGCCTGCCCGTCGAACGCACAACGCCATCGACCGATTTTGCGAGCGCGGCGGCGCGGGTAGCGTCGGAAAGTGTCGCGACCTGCACGAACCACCGTCCGCGGGCCGCAGCGGGTGGCGTCTTTGCGGGCGCGGGTTGGGTTGCCGGTCGGGGCGTGGGCTTGACCGGGGCGACGGCTGGCGGTGCCGGTTGCGGCGCGGCGGCGGCGACCATCGGCGGCGGCTGCGGCAGTCGCTTACGCAAGGCGGTGAGCAATGCCGTCGGGGCATCGAGCCGACGAACGACCGTGCCGCCCCGGACTGCCGCCTGTTCGGCCGGTGAGGGTATCGCCGGGCGAATGCGGACGGTGCGCGGCCCTTCGGTGCCAAGGTCGAGCGCGCGCGCGGTCGCTGCCGACAGGCTACCGATCGTACCGCCGGCCGGTACGGCTTCCGGTTCGACCAAGGCGATGATCGTCCGTCCGCTGGCGAGATCGGTGACTTCGGCAAAGCTGCCCGGCGGCAATCCGCGATGCGCCACGGTCAGTTTCGCATCGGCAGGACCGGTCGCGATCGCTACCGCCCCGACATCATCCAGTCGCTGCTCATGCACGACTGGCGGGGGCGTATCCGCACCGCTCTGCGTCCACCCGGCGATCAGCAGTGCCGCAGCGCCGAAGCTCATCGTGCGACCGCGTCGGCCAGCAACCCGACCGACAGCGCATAGTAGTTCGAGCAGTTGTAATCGAGGATGACCCGGTAATTGCCGGTCAGCAGATACGCCGTTTCGCCCGGGCCGTCAGGCTCGATCAGCGTCGCCTGGATCGTCGGGTCGAGCTGCCGTCCGTCGTTTGGCACCACGCCGAGCGTCCGCCACTCGGCAAGGCTCCGCCACTGGCTATGCCGTTCGAACACGCGCGGACAGCGTGGCGACAGCGATCGCGGCGTCAGGATCGACCGGTCGAAGCCGGCCGGGACGCTGACGGCAAAGCCCCAGGGCTGGCCCGGGCGCCAGCCGGCATCGACGAAATAATTGGCGATCGAGGCGAGCGTGTCGGCCGGGTTCGACCAGATATTCGGCACCCCGTCGCCATCCCCGTCCCGCGCAAGGCGCAGGTAGATCGACGGCAGGAACTGCGGATAGCCGAACGCGCCGGCCCAGCTGCCCTTCAACCGGTCGCGCGGCACGCCGCGGTCGATCATCTTCAGCGTCGCGATGAACTCCGGTTCGAACAGCGCGCGGCGGCGGCCCTCATAGGCAAGCGTCGCGAGACTGCGTGGCAGGTCGAAGTCGCCGGTATAGCTGCCATAATTGGTTTCATGGCCCCAGATCGCGACCATGATCTCCTCGGGAACGCCGGTCTGGCGTTCGATCGACGCCAGCCGCGGTCGCTGCGCGGCATAGGCGGTACGCCCACGATTGATCCGGGCGGCATCGACATGGCGCATGCGATAGGGGGCGAAACGCGATACGGTGGTCGTGTTCGACGATCCTGGCTGCTGCCGATCGAGCTCGACGACCCGCGGGTTGTAGGTCAGCGTCGGCAGGACCGCGTCGATGGTCGATTGCTGCACGCCCTGCGCCCGCGCACGGACGGCGACCTCGCGCAGATAGGCCTGGAACCCCTCCGCGTCCTGGGCCGACGCCGATGTCCCGGCCATCAGGCTGAGAACGAACGCCATCCCCGCTTTTGCCAAACGCATACACCGGCCTCCCGCTACCACCCGGTATTGGCACAGGGCCCCACGCCGATGGAACCCCCCGCGCGACAAAGGCTTGCACAAAGCGGCCTACCCGCTCTAGTCGCGACATCGCCGAAGGAAGAGTGTCCGAGTGGTTTAAGGAACCGGTCTTGAAAACCGGCGAGGGTGCAAGCTCTCCGTGGGTTCGAATCCCACCTCTTCCGCCAACGCGTCGTGCCAGCAGGGCGGGTGCGGTTCCATTTTGAAGTTACCCCAATGGCTTACGCTCAACGCAAGCGTCTATAGACGCTCGATGGCTTGGTAGAACGCTCGAAGGCGAATGCCGGCTTCTCTCTTTTCGAAAGCCAACCTACGGGACAATCCCAAAGGACTGGGTCGACCCATATTTAGACATTCGCGGCTAGTTCCTTGCCGCCTAACTTCGGTCATTCATTCAAGTGCGCGAGACGTGCTTCCCTAAGCGGGTTCGGGCGGATCGGCCGATCTCGCTGCCTACTGAAGACGGGCGATGCTGATCGTGAGGTCTAGCCGATCCGCACGTCAGGCGCCGCCTGTTCATCTGGCTACACCTGTCGCATGCCGCCATCGACACAAAGTTCGGCACCTGTAATAAAGCTGGCTTCGTCGCTGAGTAGGAAGACGGCAGCGGCGGCAATCTCGTCGGCGCGCGCCATGCGGCCGAGCGGAATCGGCGCGATGAGCATCTGCCGCATCTCCTCGGGTGCCGCAGCCATCATGTCCGTATCGGTTGGTCCCGGTGCGACGACATTGACGCGGATGCATCGCGGCGCCTGCCCGGCCGCCTAGCTGCGCGCGTAGGAGCGCAGTGCCGCCTTGGTCGCTCCGTAAGTACTGAACGGCGTCACGCCCATCGCGTCGGCGATCGAGCCGACCAGCACCACCGATGCTCCGTCGCTGAGCACGGGCAGCGCCGCCTGAATCCCAAACAGCGCGCCGCGCACGTTGATGGCGAAGTGCCGGTCGAAATGCTCGCCAGTTTCCTCGACGATTGTTGCCGGCTCCGACAATCCGGCGTTAAGCACCATCGCGTCAATGCGACCATGCAGACGCTTGGCCTCCGCCACGACTTGCTCAAGATCGCCTTGGCACGCCGCGTCGGCTTCTACGCCGTGCGCCGATGGACCGATACTCTCAGCCGCGGCGGCAACCTCGTGCGACCGACGTCCGGTCGCGAGACCAATTCCGCTCGCCCCACCGACTACTAGCGCGACCTTGCCTGCCATTCTTGCCATCTTCAGCCCTTTCATTCGAGATGGCGAACCAGACATACGAAGCATATCTGCTATCAAGAACGCGCTCGGAGTAGCATAGATATGGCGAGCGATGCCGACCTGCAGGCCCTGTCGTGCACGGTGATGATAGACGCGCCTCTTATCCGCCCAGTGCTGGACGAGATCGCAGACGAGTGGACGATCATGATCCTGACGGTGCATGGCGGTACACGCCGAAACTCGCCATTCACCGGCCATTCGACATGCTTCAATCATAGCCGGTCAGCGAACGCCCAGGACCGTGCGCTGGGCCATTGGCATTCGGGTAACGGGAAGATCGCACAACACTCGACGAAGGCATCACTGACGGTCGGAAGCCCGTTCAACCGCGTTTCCGACCGCGATTACTGCAACCGGTTGATGGTGACGGGATCGGCTCGAACGCCTTCGAACCACCCGGCCGCCAATGCCACTGTACCGGCAGCGACTATCATCCGGTCCCGGTCCCTTTAGCCCGAGTTCAGTATCCTACTTCCTGACCGGAACGGCTGCGAGATCGTGGTCGATCTTAGCCAGCAACGCGTCGGTAAACTGGTCGGGCAGATAGGTCTGCAACCCGTACAGCGTCGTGCCGCGCGCCATGTCGAGTTGCGGGTTCTTCAGGAACGCCGGAACATGCCGCTCCAGCACCGCGCGCGTGGCCGGATTGTCGAGGAGCTCGCCGATGGGCGTGGTCAGCGTGGTGTAGCGCCCCGAAGCCTTCGCCGCCGCCAGCGCCTGCGACACGCGGTCGATCTCGGCGCCCCACGGGTCTCGCGCTACCACGACCTTGCCGGAGGCCGCGAAGTCGGCAAGCGTGTCGTTGGCACGGGTGTAGCGTGGCCACAGCGCCATCGCGCCGCCGTTCGGATCCCCGCGCTTTACGAAGTTGGCCAGGTACGTGCTCATCGCCGCGCCGACGGCTTCGTCCTTCGCTGTCGTCTGCGCGCCATATTTGATGCGAACATTGTCGAAGAAATAGGGGATGTCTGTCGCGTGCTGGGCGCCGCCCTGCCCGATGGAATCGGCGACGTAGGAGAAGCGATACTGCCAGACCGGCACGCCCCTGTCGGCGATCATCGCCGATGCCTCGCGCCCGCCCGCGATCATGAACCCGCTCTTGCCGCCGATATCGGCGCTGGTCGCGCCGATCATCATCGGCATCCGGGCAAAGCGGTCCTGTTCATAGGCCTTGCGGACATCGACCACGACCCTGCCATCGACGAACGGTCCCGAATTGGTCGGCGGTGCGCCGGGGCGGCCGGACATCTGCGCCATGTTGAGCCCGTCGAGCACGTCCTCCGCCGACAGCGCGCGCAGGCGTTGCAGCGCGTCGGGGGCGGCGGGATCGATCCCCTTGCTCCGGGCGAAGTTGCCGCCAATCGTCTCGACATCCGCCAACGTATTGCCGGTGAACGCCTTCGCATCGCCGCCAGACATCACGACCGCCTTGTTGAACAGGCCCTTCGCTTCGGGCGAAGTGACCAGCGCATGGACCGAGATGCCGCCGGCACTCTCGCCCGAGATCGTCACGTCCGCCGGATCGCCGCCGAACGCCGCAATGTTGCGCTTGACCCATTGCAGCGCCGCGACCTGATCCATGATCCCGTAATTGCCCAACCGGCCGCCATCGGCATTCTGCGCGGTCAGTTGCGGAAGGGCAAAGGTGCCAAAGCGGCCAAGGCGGTAGTTGAAGCTGACGAACACGACGCCCTTCGTGGCCATGTTCGCACCGGCATAGGTCGGTGGCGACGCCCCGCCGTTCACGAAGCCACCGCCATAGATCCAAACCAGCACCGGCAACTTGCCCCTGGCTCCCGTCGGCCGCCAGACATTGGCGTACAGGCAGTCCTCTGCCGGAGTGGTGCCGAGCGGAGCGGCGTCGCTCGGGAAGGGCTTCTGCATACAGTCCGGACTATATCGGGTGGCGTCGCGGACACCGGTCCACTTCGCTGCCGGCTGCGGTGCGCGCCAGCGTAGCGGGCCGACCGGCGGCGCGGCAAAGGGAATACCTTTCCAGCTTTCGACGCCCTCAGCGGCCTGTCCGCGGACGGTACCGTCGTCGGTACGGATCGTCGGACCGGCAGACTGGGCTGCGGCAGGACTGGCGGCCAGTGCGGTGGCGAGGATAAGGGCTGTGGTAACACGGTTCATGGGTGTGATCCCTTGCGGAAGCGGGGCCCGGAAGCGGAGCGGAGCCAGGCGCCGTTCAACGTAGCGGTAGATTGGATCAGATTGGAAGTGGTCGTCGCTTGTAGCTGGAGGCCAACGGGCAGCGTTGCCCGCAAACCTGTTCTCACCTGCTTATTCGACTATCCAGAAGCCAACGCTCTTTCGTCATCGCACCACCAATGATGTTGCGGGACGTCCGCTCCCACTGCTCGCCGCACTTGATCAGCTAGTCCAGTACGCTCCTGATCCCCTATTACCAAAATTGACCTCGATCGGAGCCCGACGTTTTTGGGGAGGCCCAAAGTCGGCGCCTCCTAACCTTCGAAAACCTCGCCCGGCGCTTCGGCAAAGCCGGAAAGATGTTCGGCCAGGACACGCGCCAGCGACCCCGGTCGCACCGAAGGCGAGATGCATATCTCCATCTGCCGGGTGGCCCAGGGGTCGGACAGCGGAACGACGTCGAGCGCCATCGACCGGGCAAAGGCGCGCGCCGCCTTTTCCGGCAGGACGCCCAAGCCGAACCCCGATTCCACCATGCGGCATACGCCGTCGAAACTCTGCACCTGCACGCGCAGGCGCAGCGCGCGGTCGGCCTTTGCCGCCTCGGCGAGCATCGTCCGGGTGAGCGCGGTCGATCCGACCAGACCTACAAAGTCGCGGTCCTGAACTTCGGCGAACTCGATCGTCTGCCGATCCGAGTACATCCCCCTTGGACTCAAGAGCGCCAAAGTATCCTGGCGATACCCCATGGTCGCGAGCCCGCGCCTGGCGGTGCCACCGATGATGATGCCGAGGTCGGCACGATTGGCCGCCACCGCCTCGACGATTGCGGCGCTCATATTTTCCTCCAGGTCGATGCGGACGTCGGGCCGCGTCGCGGCGAAGGATGCGAGGTCGGCGGGCAGGAACTGGATGATCGCCGAGGGATTGGTGTGCAGCCGCACCACCCCGCGCATGCCCCCGGCGAAATCGGCCATTTCATCGTCGATCGCCCGCGCCTGTTCCAACAGGGTGCGCGCGGTGACGAGGAGGGCGCTGCCCGCCGGGGTCAGCGTCAGGCCCGATCGGCTGCGATCGAACAGCCGCACGCCGAACTGCGCCTCCAGCAGGGCGATGCGCCGCGACGCGGCCGCGATCGCCAGATTGCCTTGTCGTGCCGCCTCGCCCAGCTTGCCGCTTTCCGCGGCACGAACGAACAGCCGTAGCGAGACCAGATCCTGCAGCATGGCCGCCTCCATCGTTCGCGAACGGCGAAATCAACGTTGTTCATACGGCGATATACTAGGCTGACGAAAGCGATAATTCCTGTGTTCAGGCTCCGTCATGAGAGCCACGAAAAATGGACGAGGGGATGATGATGGGACAGCGTCTCTGCACGGTTGCAGCGGCCGTAGCGGCTTTTGGATGGGCGACAGGCGCAGCGTCGCCGGCATCGGCCCAGGCGATCGACGCGGGCGATTACGTACCGGCGCCGTCCGGTACGCATCTGGGCCTGGTCTATCAGCAATTCGCGCATTCCGGTTCACTCTATGCGAACGGCAGGAAGGTCGACGACAAGGCCGAGCTGGACGTGGCCGTCACCATCTTCCGCTATGTCGGCTTTACCAAGGTCGCGGGCATGACGCTCGACTATCAGGTGCTTCAGCTGAGCAGCCCCCATCGGGTGGTCCGGGTTATTAGTTAGTGCATTGTCGTCTCCGCCGCCATTGCCGGTCGTAGGTGGAGCGAAGCGGAACCGGAGGCCGGCAATGGCGGTGTCGCCGCTTGTGGTGCGGGCGGCCGATAGCCCAGGCTGCTGTGCGGCCGGACGGTGTTGTAGTGACGGCGCCACGCCTCGATCAGTACCCTTGCTTCAGCGAGGCTGTAGAAGATCTCGCCGTTGAGCAGCTCATCGCGCAGCGAGCCGTTGAAGCTCTCGTTGTAGCCATTCTCCCACGGCGAACCCGGCACGATGTACAGCGTCTTCACGCCAACCTGCCCGAGCCATTTCTGAACCGCGGTAGCGATGAACTCGCTGCCGTTATCTGATCTGATATGCGCGGGCGGACCCCTCGCGATGAACAGGTCGGCAAGCGCTGCCAGCACGTCTTCGTGTCGAAGCTGGCGCGCGACGACCAGTGCCAGGCATTCCCTGCTGGCCTCATCGATGATGGTCAGTATCCGGAACTTGCGCCCGTCATGCGTCC